>JAJZSH010000001.1:9591-59654 GCA_021822005.1 Deltaproteobacteria bacterium
GTCGGAAAAGTAATTCCAATTCCAAATCATTCGTATAACTTCGCCGCTTCGCTGCTGTCGGCTTCGCTGCGCGGCTGCTCGCCCGCCTTCGCGTTCTACTCTTGAAGAGAAGCCCGGAACAACCGCAGAGAATCATGCACCCGGCGACGGCTTCTCCTCACTCCCTCCTTCTGGGGCATTGCGGGGCAAGCACGCACTCGATCTTGCGCTCCATGATTTCCTGGACTTCCTCTTCGCTTAAGGCGGCGCTGTTCTCTTTTGAAATAAAAACAATACAATCCTTGCAGACATTGAGCGCGCTGCGGTAATCGTCCAGTTCCAGGGCAACCTCCCAGCACGGCCTGTTCTCGAGGCCCTGCTTCCAGGCAAGACAGCTGTCCTCGCTCCCGCAATGGGTAATCTGCCAACAGTGCCATTCATCCTGTGCCATCATGGTTTGCCTCCTCACACTTCCTGAAAAGAGAGCCGCCCCCGGCCAGGCCGGCGGCATTGTCATCACGATCAAGACCGGAAAAAAGATTAGGAACCGTTACGGAATAAAAGTTGTTCCGTTACGGCTCCTTACGCCGCTAGCGCTGCTGCCGTTCTTTCCATTCAGACGGCAAGGTTGTTTTGCCACGGCGGCCTACCCCAGAAAGGTGGCGATTGCCGCCATTAAATCATCCTTTCCTTCCCCTGTTTTCGCGGAAAACAGCACCCGCTCATGCTTGCCCAGGCCGAGAGCGGCATCGAGGCTCGCGGCCTGCCTGGCCTGCTCGTTGTTGGAAAGCTTGTCCCGCTTGGTATAGACGATGAGAAAAGGGCGGCCCCGGCTCCGGAGCCATTCGACCAACTCCCGGTCCTGGGCCTTGAGGAGATGCCGGAGGTCAATCAGCACCACCACGCAGCGCAGGGTTGGGCTGGTGGACAGGTATTCGGTAACCAGCTCCTGCCAGTCGTCCTGGAGTTTTTTGGAAACCTTGGCAAAGCCGTAGCCCGGCAGATCGACCAGATAAAGCTTGCCGTCCACCAGAAAATAGTTGAGGCTCTGGGTCTTGCCCGGCCGGGCACTGACCTTGACCAGACCCTTGCGATTCACCAACCGGTTGATCAGGCTTGACTTGCCCACATTGGAACGCCCGGCAAAGGCGATTTCCGGCATGGGTTCCTCTGGCAGCTGCGCCATCTTGAAGGCGCTTTTCACAAATTCGATCTTCGCGTAATTCACGGCAGAGTCGGTCACATTTTCTCCTTGGCGATCCAGCCGCCCGATCCTTAATTGACAGCCCTGTCCGGATGAAATTTAGGAGCCGTTACGACATAACTACTACATTCGTGACCATTTCGTTACGGCTCCTTATGCCGATGGGAACCAATGCTCTTCACATTGTGAACGACGGCTCAGATAACCTTGTTCAATGAATATTCGATGATGCCTTCGGCGCCGTTCTTCAATAGCCTCGGGATAAGATCCCGCACCTCATGCTCGGAGATGACCGTTTCCACCGAATACCACTCCGTCTGGTACAGATGCGCCACCGTGGGCGCGTTCAGGCTGGGCAGGATACCGATCACCCGGTCAAGATGCGTCTGGGGCACGTTCATCTTGAGACCGACGATTTTGTCGGCCCTGAGCGCCCCCTGCAACAGCAGGGCGATATTTTCGATCTTCTCCCGCTTCCAGGGATCGGCCCAGGCAGCCTTGGAAGCGATGAACTGGGTGTTGGAGGTCATCAGCTCGTGGATGATCCGCAGGCCATGGGCCCGGATGGTGCTTTCCGTCTCGGTGACCTCGACGATGGCGTCGGCCAGCCCGGAAACGACCTTGGCCTCGGTGGCGCCCCAGGAAAAAGAGATGTCGACGTTGATGCCCTTTTGAGCGAAGAATTTCCGGGTATAGCCCACCAGCTCGGTGGCGATCTTCTTGCCTTCCAGATCCTCAAGCCGCTGGATGCTGGAGTCCCCCGGCACGGCGAGAACCCAGCGGGTCGGCCGCTTGCTGACCTTGGAATAGATCAGATCGGCCACCACCACGATGTCGGATTCATTCTCGAGCGTCCAGTCCTTGCCGGTAATCCCTGCGTCCAGCACTTCCTTTTCCACATAGCTGGACATTTCCTGGGGCCGACAGATGGAGCAGGACAACTCGGGGTCATCCACCTCCGGGAAATAATTGCGGGAGGAGAGCCTGATCCGCCAGCCCGACTTTTCAAAAAGTTCAATGGTCGCCTTTTCCAGGCTGCCCTTGGGAATACCCAGTTTCAAGATGTTCATTTTTTATAAACCTCCCCGGGATCAAATACCGGCGTATCGTTCACCTCGAGCTCGCTGCCCCGCGCCTTTCTGAAAAAACAGCTCCGGTAGCCCTTGTGGCAGGCGGCGCCGCCCAGTTGTTCCACCAGAAAGACCACGGTGTCCGCATCGCAGTCAACCAGGATCTCTTTTACCAGCTGCACATGCCCGGAGGATTCTCCCTTGAGCCAAAGCTGGTTGCGGGAGCGGCTCCAGTAATGGGCCTTGCCTGTTTTCAGGGTCTTCTGCCAGGCCTCTTCGTTGATATAGGCAAGCATGAGAACCTCCCTGGTCAGGTGGTCCTGGGCAATGGCCGGCAGCAGGCCGCCTCCCTTGTCAAATCGCAGCACACTCATAATTCTCCCACAACGGCAGGCATTGCTTGCTTGCCCTCTCCGTCCATGTCCTCAGCCTCTTTTTTCTCCTCTCCGGCTTTTTCCCTGGCCAGGAAATGAAGCAGGCAGGCGCTCCTGAATTTGCAGTATTCCGTGGGCCTCCGGCAGACAGCCTTTTCGGAATCAACCTTTTCCTTGTATTTTTCACAGACCAGTTCCATGGCGGCCACCTGAAAAACACGCAAAATATGCCTATCTTTTTATCTTGTCAAGTAGTTGCGGCAATGGCAGGCAGCCAAAAACACCTGGCCTGGGAATTCACAAAAAAAATTAAGGTAGCATATCCTTGGGAAAAAGACTATTTTTTTAGGTTTCCTGCGCCGCGCTGAAAAATCGTCCCTGGCACAACAACCTTTCATTTTTCTTTGTTTTTCAACCGGATAAAGCTACAATCCATGATCACCCCCGTGCCCTTTGCCTCCATGCAGCCAAAACTTGACCAGCCCCCCGTGGGGACACCCCAAGACCAGTCTGCCACGCTTGCCCAGGCCGAAGGCGTTATCAGCCAGGCCAAAGAGGCTCTGGCCGCGCAGAAAAAGGAAACTCTCACCCTCTCCGCCGATCCCCGCGTAACCCAGTGGCACGGTTGCAATTTCCACAACTACGCCCACATCCTGGGCTTTCTCGGCCTGCCGGACACCATGGCCGAGGCCAGGGATCAGCACCCCGCAAAAGCAGCGAAGATCCTCAAGCATATTGAAAAATGTGAAAACGAGCTGGGCGCTCTGGATATCGATGTCCGCCGCAAAACCATCCAGCCCCTCAAGGCTGTCAGCCAGGCGCAAAAAATCGTGCGGGAATGCGCCACCTATCAGAACACCGTGAAAAACTGGCGAGGCCAGATCACCCTTTTGACCGGAGCGGATAAAACCCTTCGGGAACGGCTCTCGGTACGCGCCCTGCTTCCCCTGGCCAAGGAGCTTAGCAGGCGAACCTCGGCAATGATAGATGAGGGCTACAATTTTTACCGCATGGTCAAGGACGAAAGCGGGCAGAGCGACCCCCCAACTCTGCACGACTATCATGCCCAGGCCATAGATCTGAAAAAAAGGATTCGCCATATCGACCTGAGCAGCCTCTCCGGACTTGCCCGGGCCATCATGGATCACAATCTTCAGGTGGCAATGGCCGCCACCGATCAACTCAAGGAATTCATTGAATCTTTTTTGAAAAATCTTCCGGGGGAGATCAGAGTGGTGGACAAGGTCCAACAGGAGCTGATCAGCCTGCGGAACACACCGGCCCCGGCGATCCTGGCAAAAATCGAGCCTATCACTACCAGCCTGGCCAGAAACCTGGTCGGCCTGCGGAATAAGGCCGAGGGCCTGAAGCAGATCCTGTTTCTCCCCATAGTCCTTGAAGAAACCCGGACTCTCCATTACACCATGAAAAACACCATCATTCCGGAGATGAAACGCCGGATCAGCGAGCCAGGCTCGCCGGTAAACCCCAACACGGTTGCCGCCGAGAAAACCGCGGATTTCTTCATGGGGCTGAAGGGTTTTGTGCGGGCCATCAAGCTGCTTTTCAGCGCCGCAGGCGGCCAGAAAGCCATAAAATCCGAGGACCTGCACCGTGTTCTCATAGATCTTCTCAACACCTGCGACACCTACTATGGCAACACCAAGGCGGATGTTGCCAGACTGCACAAATTCATCGACGCCAAGCTCTGCGACTTCGAACAGCCCTTTCCTTACGAAAGCCTCTACCTGACGGCCAAAGAAGCCATCAGCATCTACGGCTCCCGGCTCGAAAAAATGTTATACAGCTTTGAGACAACCGATTTCAGCACCGACGACAAGGACGAGAAGCCCACCCCGGCGCACAAGACCACGGTGGGACGTCTTGTCACCAAACTGGAAGTGCGCACCGCAAACCTGGAAAGCGCCAGAATCTGACCATGCTCCAATTCCTCGACCAACTTCCGTTTCCGGTTCTGATCGTTTTTACGATCTTCATGCTGCTGGCGCCGTTTCACCCCATGCCGCATGTGGTGGAAAAGATCATCATGTTGAAAAACGGTCAGCTCCACCGGCCAATTGACATCTTCGACCTCTTGTTTCATCTGGCCCCGTTGCTGCTGCTTGCCCTCAAGTGGTGGCTGTTCCATGGCCGATCTTGACCCCGAGCCCCTTCGCGGAATATATGCAACCACCACTACCGCTACAGATAGAGGAGTAACACACCATGCAGCGAGTTTCTGAAAACGACTCCGTCACCATTATCTACGATGGGCTTCTGTCCACCGGTGAAAAATTTGATTCCTCCCAGGATACCGGCCCCTTGCAATTTCAGCTGGGAACCGGCACTGTGCTGACCGCCCTTGAGCAGGCGGTGCTGGGCATGGCTGCCAAGGAAACCAAGAGCATCACGGTTGCGGCCAAGGATGCCTATGGCCTGAAAAATGAAGACCTGATCATGACCGTGAGCCGCCGGAGTTTTGCCGGCCAGCCCATCGGGCCGGGAATGATCCTCGGCATGAATATGGAACAGGATGGCCAGCAGCACAAGGTTCCGGCCACGGTGCTCTCGGTTGAGGCGGAAACCGTGACCGTTGACTTCAATCACCCGCTGGCTGGTCAGGATATCACCTACCAGATCACCCTGCTTTCCATCGACACCCCTGTCGCCAATGGAGCGGGCTGCGGCTGCGGCGCGAGTAGCACGGGCAGCAAGGACGGCTGCTCCCCGAACCGCGGCTGCGGCTGCGCCTGAACCGGCCTTTCGCCCCATGACCACGGAAGTCAGCCTCCCGGATCGGCATGCCTCGCAGGCAATCCTGAGCATCGCCGGCTCCGATCCCTCAGGCGGGGCCGGGATTCAGGCCGATCTGAAAACCTTCACCGCCATCGGGGTTTATGGAGGGGCGGCGATCACCTGCCTCACCGCCCAGAACAGCCTCGGCGTCGCCTCCTGCCTGCCTATTGCCCCGGAGTTTGTCAAGAAACAGATCCAACTGGTCCTGGCCGATCTGCCCGTCAGCCACATCAAGACCGGCATGCTTGGTTCCGACGAAATCGCCGGGGCCATAGCTGAAGCCCTGCGCGATTTTTCCGGCGAGGTCATCTGCGACCCGGTGCTTACGGCAAGCGACGGACACGAACTCTTCCGAAAAACCAAGAGCAATACAGGCCTCGAAGCCCTGCTCCACACCGCCACGGTCCTTACCCCCAACCTCCCTGAGCTGGCAACCCTGACGGAGCGGAACCTCGAAACGGTGCAGGAAGCGGTGGAGGCGGCGACCGCCTTGCTTGCCCGCTATCCCAAGCTGCGGGCCATTGTGCTCACCGGGGGGCATATCCGGGAACAGGCCGGGGAAGTGGAAGATTTCCTGATCCTCAGGCACAAATCAAGCCGGGAGATACTCACGGCCAAACATGCGCGGCTCACCACCAAAAACACCCACGGCACCGGCTGCACCTTTGCCTCGGCCTTTGGTGCCTACCATCTGCTCTGCGGCAACGACCAGGAGGCCTTTTTCAAGGCGGTGGCCTTCATGGATACCGTCCTGCGGCAGAGCGCCGGCCTTGCACTCGGCAAAGGCAAAGGCCCGCTGGCGCATCATCTCTTTCGGGACAAGGCCTGATTCCGTGGGGCGATCAAGCTGGCGCCTTGCTCTCCTCTCCCCGGGTGCGGCCGCCACAAAAAAAACTCCCCTGTTTTTTCGCAGTTGACTTCCGGCCTGCCACGGGACACAATACAATCATTTTGAGAGTGTTGTCCGGGTAGGTTGCGAGACTCAACAATCATGAGGAAGACACAATGAAAAAAGAACATGGGTTACAACTGGCAACGCTGGCTATTGTTTTCATGCTGATCACCTCCGGGTGCGCCACCAATACGAAAGGGACAAGCGGCGCGGCTATCGGCGCGGCAGCCGGCGCCATCGCTGGCCAGGCCATCGGCCATGACACCAAGGGAACCCTGCTCGGCGCTGCGGTGGGCGGGCTGCTGGGCTATATCGTCGGCAACGAGATGGACAAATACGACCAGGCGCGGCTCAACCAGGTCTACGAGACCTCGCCTTCCAATCAGCGCACCCAATGGGTCAACCCGGACACCAACCGTTCGTACACCGTGACGCCCAAGCCCGCTTACACCCAGCCGTCCGGCCAGGTATGCCGGGAGGCGGAAATTCTCGCCACCGTGAACGGCCGCCCGGAAAAGGTGCTATCCACGGCCTGCAGGGACAATACCGGCAGGTGGGTGATCCAGTAATAATCCCCGCAGATGGTTTCGGCCGTTTTTCCAGTGATGACGCCGAGCCAGGTGACCGGGCTTGAAAAGACAAGCTCTGACACAACTGTTACCATTACCGAAAAGGAGACAGCATGGACCCGGAAAAAATCATGGATGGCTTGGCAAAGGAATTGAGCGGCGCTCTCAAGGCAATGGCAAAGGCCAAGACAGTTGAGGAAAAACTGACGTACAGCCAGATCGTGAAGAATCTCTGCGATTCACTGGGAGTTTTTCTCGGGCTGGCCAATGATATGATGGAGTTCGACATGGTGGAAGATTGACAACGGCCTGCGGGAAAAGGGGCGGGCTTTTTCCGCAAATCGGAAGGAGCAGCTCAGCTCATGCGCATTTGGATTGACGCCGATGCCTGTCCCGGCCCGATAAAGGAGATCCTGTTCCGGGCCGCGGACCGTATGCGGGTAGAGAGTATCCTGGTGGCGAACCACTGCCTGAAAATCCCACGATCACCCTTTATCAAAGCCGTGCAGGTCAAGGCGGGCTTCAATGTCGCAGACGCCCGGATCATCGACAGCCTTGCCCCAGGCGATCTGGTTATCACCGCAGATATTCCCCTTGCGGCCGAGGTGGTCGCGGTCTCGGCAACCGCCCTGAATCCGCGCGGCACCCTCTATACACCCGACACCATCCAGGAACACCTGGCGCGCCGGGACTTCATGGACGAGTTGCGCTCAACGGGCGCCATTACCGGCGGACCATCGGCCTTGAGCAAGGTTCATCTTCAGGCGTTTGCCAACCAGTTGGACAGATACCTGACCCGATACGCAACTGCCGCGCCGCAGTGACGAGATAATGCAGCGCAACGCAGTAGCTGGCGACTTTTCGAAGTCTGCGCTTATCTGCGACGCCATCATTTTTCCAGGGAAAACTGCCTGATAAAACGAGCCAGGATTACGACCTGCTCCGGAACAAGATCCCCAAAGGCCATCCCCCGGCGTCTGACCTCGCCCGCTCCTCCTCCAGCCTCTGCATCCATGCCAATGTCACAGACATTGGTGAGGGGGATATTTTCAAAAAAGAGCTCCTCCCCGCCAAAGATGATGCCGAACTCTGCAGGCTGCGTCTGCGTGGTCATGTCGTCATAGGCCGTGTACCTAAAAGACAATCCGCCGAAGCTCACGTCAATGATTTCGCCATACACGGAATCAAGGGCGATCACCCCGTCCTTCACCGGAAACCTCCGGCACCGCCTGCTCTCCCGCTGGTTATCCATACTCATTCCCCCCATTTTTTCAGGACACCCCCTGTCCTGTACCCACTGCGGACAAAAATCACATCATCCGTATCCTGCCGCAGTCCGGGCAGACCCAGGTCGGGCCGTTGCTGATGGTCCACATGTTTTCCCTGAAGCAGTCATCGCAGATCTGAAAGCCGCAGGGACAGTTCCAGCAGAAGGGCAATTTCCGCCGACAGCAATGGCACTGGAACTCCTTGGGGCCACGGCGACGGCCCGCCTTTTTCGGCTGCACCCCGTCCATGCTCAGGAAGGCTCCCTGACCTCGGCGGCCAGCCAGGCCAGATACTCCTTGCTCCCGGCAATTACAGGCATGGCGATAATCTCCGGAACTTCATAGGGATGGATCGCCTTGATCGCCGCCTCAATCTCAGGATAAAGCGCGGCACGGCTTTTGGCAAGGCAGAGATATTCCCCAGCCGTTTCGATCTTCCCCTGCCAGCGGTAATGGCTGGTCATGGGGCCGACCACCTGGACACAGGCGGCCAGCCGCTTTTCGACCAGCAATCTGGCAATGGCCCCGGCCTCCTCCTCGGTGGCGACCGTGGTGGCAACCTGAATATATTCGCTCATTCGCACGCTCCTTAAGACACAGACAGCACGTCAAAACTATTCTTGTTCCCCGCCCGGCGTCTGTCAACCCCTCTAGCCAGACAAAGTTTTTTGCAGAGGCGACCAAGAGCATGGACAGCCTGCCCCGATCTCTGGTACATTTAAAAGATTCGTAACAGCTTTCCTCACCACAATCAGGGAGTCGCCCCATGCTGCTGGCGGTTGATATCGGCAATACCCACATGGTGATCGGGGTTTTCACCGGATCCACGCTTCGCTGCCACTGGCGGGTGAAAACCGACAAAGGCAGCACGGTTGATGAACTGGCCGCCATCTTCCACACCCTCTTTGCCATGGAAGGGCTCCGCTTCAACGATATTTCCGACACGATCATTTCCAGCGTGGTGCCGGCGATGCAGGCCGCCTGGGCAGCCTTTGCCACCCGATACCTGAACACCGCTCCGCTGGTGGTCGGCTCGGATACGGTGCAGACCACCATGCCGGTCCTCCTCGATAACCCCGCGGAAATCGGAGCCGACCGTCTCGTCAATGCCGTGGCGGCCTATGACAGGTTCAAGTGCGCCCTCATTGTCGTTGATTTCGGCACAGCCATCACCTGGGACTGTGTTTCCGCCACCGGAGAATACCTGGGCGGCGCCATCGCCCCTGGACTGTCCATTGCCATGGAGGCGTTGGGCAGCCGCACGGCCAAACTGCCCCAGGTTGACATCTCCACCCCGCCTGCCGCCGCCATCGGCACCAATACCGTGGCCGCGATCAAGTCGGGCATCCTCTTCGGCTATGGCGGCATGGTGGACGGCCTTATCCGGCGCCTGCGGGAGCAGATGGCCCCGGAGCTGCCGCAGGCGGTGGCGACCGGCGGCATGGCCTTCCTCATCGCCCCGTACACCACAAGCATCGATCATGTTGATCCCATGCTCACCCTCAACGGCCTGCAACTGCTCCATGAACGCAACGCTTAAGTCCCTCCTCGCCGCCCCCCTGAAAAAAGGGGATACCATCGGCATCATCGCCCCGGCCGGACCGGTGCGCAACGAAAACGATTTCAGCGCCGGCTTGAAAATTCTCACCGATCTGGGATTCAAGGCCAGATACCAAGGCGACATCCTCCGGCACAACGGCTACCTGGCCGGGACCGACCAGGAACGGTTGGCCGAACTGCACGGCCTCTGGCGCGACCCGGAGGTAAAAGCCATCCTGGCTGTGCGCGGCGGATACGGCTGCCTGCGGCTCCTGCCGGACCTGGACTTCACCCTTATCCGTCAGCAGCCGAAAATACTCATCGGTTTTTCCGACCTCACCGTCCTGCTCTCCGCAATCCAGCAACAAACCGGGCTCATCACCTTCCACGGCCCCATGCTCACTACCCTGGCCCGGAGCGACCGCGATTCGCAGGAGGCATTTTTCAATCTGCTCACGGGCCGGTCACGACCGGAGATCAAAATAAAGGGGTTGGAAATCCTCAAAGGAGGCCAGGCCCGTGGGAGGCTTTTGCCCGGCAACCTGACCAGCCTGGTCCATCTGCTCGGCACCCCCTTTGAGCCGGACTGGCAAAACACCATTCTCGTGCTGGAAGACATCGGCGAAGCGCCCTACCGCATCGACCGGCTGCTCACCCACCTCTGGGCCGCAGGCCGGCTGGAACAGATCGCCGGGCTTATCCTGGGAGACTTTGACCAGTGCGGAGAGCGTGAATCCATCTGGCAGCGGGCGCTGGAGCTGCTGGCCCACCGGCCCATCCCGCTCTGGGCCAACTTCCCCTGCGGCCATGGCAGCCGAAACCAGATCCTGCCTCTGGGCGCAGAAGTACGGCTCGACTCCGCCGCCGGCCGTCTTGTTTTTCCGCAGCCCACGGGACGGTAACTCGGCGGAAGTTATCCAGCCAGCACCCGGCTCACCTTCTCTTCCAGCTCGGCCTTGTCAAGCGGCTTCACACAATAGTCGTCGGCCCCCAGCCGCAGGGACTCCCGGGCGCTTTCCATGGTGGGATAGCCGGTGAGCATGATCACCCGCCCGGCCGGATTTATTTTCTTCAACTCTTCCAACACCTCAACCCCGCTCATTTTTTTAAGCTTGATATCAAGGATCGCCAGATCAACCGCATTGGTTTGCGCATAATCGAGCGCCTCTTCCTCTTCGGTGAAGGTGGCGATATCATGCCCCTTCTTTTCCAGGATGCGCCTGATCATGCTCAAGGCGTCCGGCACATCATCCAGCACAAGAATTCTGGCCATTATGCAGCACTTCTCCTCTCGGTCAATTTTTCGGGATCCTCTGTTCTTCGTGGCGATACACCGTTGGCAGGTGGACCAGAAAGGCCGCGCCCCTGTTCGTTGTCCTGTCGCAGGCATGGTCGGCCCCGGGAGGACTTTCAACGGTTATCCGTCCGCCGTGCTCCTGAATAATCCCGTAGCTGACAGATAATCCGAGACCGGTCCCCTTGTCCACCGGTTTTGTCGTGAAAAACGGATCAAAAATCCTCCCCTGATCTTCCCTGGGGATACCCTGACCGGTATCGCTCACCGTCATCACCAGGTCGCCGCTCGTGGCATCAAGAAAGGTCGTGATACAAATACGGCCGTCTGTACCGATGGCATCGTGCGCGTTGTTGAGCAGATTCACCAGAACCTGCTTGAATTTGTCCCTGTCGCCAAAAAAACCGGGAAGCAACGGATCCAGCTGGCATTGTATACTGACCCGATCGAGATTGAAGGTGTGTTCCATAACGGAAACGATCTCCTCGATCACCTCGTTTGGGTCAAAGAAGGAATACGTGCTTTCGGACCAGCGCGAAAATTTGAGCAGGTCGGCCACGATTTTTCGGCAGATCTTGCCCTGTCGGTTGATAATCTCAAGATCCTTGTGCCGTTGATCATCTTCAGGGATCTCTTCGAGAAGCAACTGGGCATAGCCGAGAATGATACCCAGCGGCGTGTTGATCTCATGGGCAACCCCGGCGGCGAGCTGACCGACCGACTCCATCTTGCGGGCCTGCACCATACGCGCCTCCATTTCCTTGAGCGCCGTGATGTCCCGCCCGCTCCAGAGGATGCCGCTGATCGCGCCCTCCGGGTTGCGGACCGGCATCCGCACCACGTGACACCATCTGTGGCCCGAGCCGCTCTCGATGGATTCCTGTTTCTCAAGGGGAGTGCCGCTCCGGAGCACCCCCTTGTTTTCCTCGATATTTCTTCCGGCCCTGTCCGGCGGGTACAGATCATGATCAAACCTGCCGATGATCTCCTCTTCCTCCTTGCCGAGCAGATGACAGAAAGCCCTGTTCACCGCCTGGTACTTCCCTTGACAATCCTGCAGATACACAAATTCCGGCGTGGCGTCCAGGATGGTTTTCAGCAGCATACGCTGCTCCCGCATGGTCTTTTCGGCGTCCTCCAGCTCCTGCATTCGTTTTTTCAGGGAGAGCGTCATGTAATCAAAGCTTTCGGCCAGACTCTGAATTTCATCTCCGGCGGATTTTTTGTACATGGGGCAGTGCCGGCAGGTTTCGATCTTGTTGGCATAATCACCGGCAATGCAGTTGGCGCACAGGGTTCCGGCCAGGTACCAGCAGCGGTGGTAAAAATTTCCGTAAGCCGGGCACCGGGCTTTGTCGCAGTGCATGACCTCCCAGCAGTTTTTCCTCAGGCTGGGCGCGGTATGGGTGTCCAGATCGCCGCGCACCACCTTTTCCGCCGACTGTTGCAACAGCTTGATCCGCCGGGTGACGGAATTGGCCAAAACAGCCCCCATAAATCCTGCCGCCAGGGTCACGATGCTGGTAATCAGAAAAGCGATGCGAAGCAGACGTTTGATGGCCGTTTCCACCCTGGTCCTGAGCAGACCGACCCGCACGGTGCCGATCCGCTCCTCGCCGATGATCACAGGGGCGGCATAATCATAGACCAGTCCCTCGCCGGTATCGAGCAGACGGCTGCTGAATTGCTGATGATTCTCCACCGTGTTGGCGCCTTTCAGCTCAACGGGGAAACCACCCTTGAAGGTATGAACGAGGATCTCCCCTTCGGTCCCGAGGATGAAACCGTAAGAGATGTCATTGTTCAACAGGGTGATCTCATCAACCAGATTCTTCAGGCGCAGGAAGTCGATGGTCAGGATGGGTTCGACAGCCCGGGCCGCCAGGTTGGCGGCGATGGAAATCCCCCGGTTTCTGTTTTCCTCAAGAAGGGCCTCGCGCATGATCCTGGCAACCATGGAAAAAATCATCACGCTGAAAAAAAACAGCAACAAAAAAAGACCCAGGTAGAGCTTGCCGCGAAGACCGGATTTCAGCATGGAGTCCTCTCCCGTCAATCCAGATGGATGCCGACCTGGGTCACCAGGTTTCTGATCGGGTCATAATCCCGGTCCTGCGCCGGGACAAAGCCCATGATATGCGCCGCATCCAGGATGCGGCGCTGTTCCTTGTCCGCGGAGGAAAGCTTGAGCAGGGCACTGGCGATGCGGGCCGTCACCTCCGGGTCAAGCCCCGCCCTGGCCGAATAGACCCAGCCGGGATACCAGGGGGTGGTGGCGATCACCCGGATCTCGTTCAAATCGATCTTTTCCCCCACCACATTCAGGGTGCCTTCCCGGATGGAGCCGATATCGTATTTGCCGGCCCAGACCGCCAGGACCACCTTTTCCTGCTTGCCGCCGGGCCCGGGCGCAAAGGCGATCTCCGCGAAATCCTCGGGCCGCAGGCCCTGGCTGTAAAAGAGTCCGAGCGCGTACAGGTAGCCGGCGGCGGAGTTCGGATCAACGGCTATCCAGCGCTTGCCCCGGCAGTCCGCCAGGGTGGCGATGGCGGGGTTGTCCGCCCGACAGATTATCTGCCCCCGGAACCTGCTGCTGCTGTCAGGCCCCTCGACCACGGAGGCAAAAACCCTTGAACCGTAACGGTGGGCCAGGGTGACATAAACAAAGGGGTTGACAAAAGAGATATCGATCCTGCCTTGCCCGACCATGTCCATGTGCTGATCAAAGGTGTCAGGGAAGACCTGCTTGATATTGTACCCGGTCTCCCGGCGCAGGAAATCCACCAGCAGCCGATGCCGCTCGTAAGAGACGGTGTGGGAATACTGCGGCAGATAGGCGTAAGTAATGACGTTTACCGGGGCCTTGTGCAGAACCTGTTCCTTTTTCCCCAGGTCCACCTTGACCAGGGCCTCTTCCTGGTCGCAGCCCGGCAACAGAAGCGCCAGGGATAACCAGATCAGCGGAAGAACTGTTTTCAACATTGGTTGCCGCTCCTTGGAGGCCGTGGATGGCGCCGGCCTGCAACCCATTGCCGAGGTCGGCATTTTTTCCTCACAGCGAGGAGAGATAATGAAAATAAACCTGGATAAACCTGCCGGAAAGCGCATCATGGCAAGGAAAAAGCAGCTCGCTTTTTCCGGGAAAAACGCCGGAAAGGGCGAAAAAAACATCTTTCGAAATATTTGAGAGCATCTCCTCAACCAGGGCGGCGTCCAAGGCCTCCGGCGGAAGCCCCCAGGTACGGCATCGCAGCGGCCGGTGTTCATACAGAAGGCATTTCCCCCCCACAGACAAAGGGCAGAGGAGCTCCTCCGCCGTGTATATCCGATCGATCTCCTCTTCAGGCCCCGCCGGGGACACCTGCCCCGCTACCAGCCGCAATCTCCGGGAAACCGCCACAGCCCGGTTGATCACCTCCTGGCGTTCATTGCTGGTCAGATGCCGGTTGATCCTGTTGTTCAGAAAAACCGCCTCAATGAGCGACATCTCGAAATAATGGCGGCAACAGCCATCGGAGCCCAAGCCGCAATCGCACGCCGGGCCCGAGCTTCGCGCCGCGGCTGCGGCCTTTTCCTCCACCTCCCGGATCAGGGCCTCGTACTCGGCAAAAAAAACACTCAAGTCAACGACATTACGACTTTCCAGGGAGGGCTCCCGAATGCTCAGGGTCCCGGACTTCTTGCCGTATTTTTTCAGAAGCCGCCACTGACTGTAATTTGCCGGGGTGGCCCGGCTGTGCCGGAGTTTTTTTTCCGCCACCTTGAGGCCAAGCCCCCGGCGCAGCAGGTAGGCGGAAACAAAGGTGCCGGTGCGGCCGATGCCGTGCCGGCAGTGCACCAGAATCTTCTTCCCGAGATAGATGGCCTCATCAAGCCAGGCAAGAGCCTGCTCCATTGCCTCGAGATCCGGAGCGCCTTCATCCGGAATGGGCAGGTAGTACACCTCAAAACCGCTTTGCGCCTCAATCTCGTGCAGATCGCAGAACTCGGCGCAGAGGTTGACGATGGCATCGATGCCCATTTCCTTGATGCGATCGAGATCCGTAAAGGACATGGGTGCATAGCCCACCGCCAGTTGGCTGGTTATCCAGGTTATTTCATATGCGGTCATGGCGATATGCTCGAAGCCTGTTGCCCTTTTTTATTGTTGTTTCCGGAAATGATAACGGCCCGCAAGGAAATCATCCGCCAGACGAACAACCATTTCCTCATCTTTCAACTCCATGTCCAACAGCTTGGTCGCCCCAAGGAGACGACCGACCAGGTCAAGTTTTCCCTGCAACGCATCCCCGGCAAGACCGATCACCCTGGCATCAAGCAGGTCAGCCTCCCTCTCGACCACAAAGCCAAGGCGCTCCAGAATGCGAGCCAGAAAAGCAACCCGAAGCAGCCGCCCTGCATACTCGCCTCCGCCGCCGACAAAACGCAGCCCGCAGTAATTTTCCGCAGGGGCGCCGCCGCAGAAGGCGTCGACGATGGTGAAATGATACCCGAATCGGATGTTGATATTCAAGTAATCCTCCCCGATGATCGCATAGCTCGCCAGGGAGGCGGAATTCGGGCTGGCAATGCCGCCTCCCATGAGAATCGCCTCATATCCCTGCCAGTCGAAGTGTTGCCGCCCCTCCCATTTGACTCCCGGATGGCTGAGTCCCTGCCAGAGGGCTCGCAGCGGCAGACAGCGCACCTCCGCCGGAGAAACTTTCCTTTTCCCCGCCGCATCAGGATGCAGCCCTCCGCCGATATCCAGCACAAAGAGTTCAAAAGGCAGATCGGACTTCAGCTGCTGGGCGCAACCTCCCCGGGAAAAACCTCGGCCGGAGAGAACAAACATCTCCTGCATGGCCTTTTCATGGGAAAAACGGACGATGTCATGCAGGGAGCGACAGGCTTCCGGCCTGAAATCCCGGGCCTGCGGATCCAACAGACTGAGGGAAGAAACAAGCTCCATCACCGGTTCCAACCGCTTCAGACAGAAAGCGGCGGCCCCTGTGCCGGCAACCCGTTCCGTGAGCAGTTCCGCCACCCGGCCCGCATAGATCCTGCCTTTTTCCGCGTCAACGGTGATCTCCATGCCGGCGACCAGCGTGTCGATGGCTCCGGGAACCCTGACCAGCACCGGCACCTCGAATTCCCGGGCAACCGTGGCAAAATGGCAGGCCTGGCTTCCCTGTTCCGCCACTACGGCAGCGAGGCGACCCAGCACCTTGACATAGGCAGGGGGCGTATCCCTCGCCACCAGCACCGCACCGCCGGGCATGGCCGCCAGAGGGGTGTCCGGGCCGAGGGTGTAGACCCGGCCGCAGGCAACCCCACCCGCAGCCTGCTCTCCGCCGGCGAGCAGCAGTGGCGCCGTAATTTGTTCGGCTGCGTCCGGACCGGGGGCAGGGACGACTTGCCGTCTTCCGAGCGGTCTGGCCTGTAGCACATACAAATATCCTGCCCTGTCCAAACTCCATTCGACATCCTGGGGCGAACCGAAATAGCGTTCCAGTTCTAAGCCCCAACGGAACAACTGCAGGGCCTGCGGCTCGGTGAGGAGAGAGACTCCGCCCTGCTGGACGACAACCGGCGTACCTTCCCTGGAAATTCTAAAAACCTCCGGCGCCACCGCGCCGCTCACCAGGGCCTCTCCCTGTCCCTGCACAGCATGCAGGGTAAGTTCCCTCCCCCGGTTATCGCCCAAATCCCGCACCGCATCGGTGTACATGACCCCGCCGACCTCGGTCTCGACCATCTCCAACACCAGGACCGACATGGCGGTCTCCGTGTCGGTAAGGCCATAGCGGCTCCGGTAGTAGAGGGCCTCCGGCGCATATTTGCTGGCCAGCACCTCTTTGTAGGCCTGAAGGACATCCTCCTGTTCGACGTGGAGCACGGAGCGGTACTGGCCGGCAAAGGAGGCCGCCTCATCCTCGCCCAGGGCGCTGCTGCGCACCGCAACCCGCACTGGCCGCTCGCGCCGCGCCTCCAGCGCCGCAAGGGCTCCGAGTATTTCAGCGGCAAGAGCCGCCGGAACCGGAGCCGCCAAGATCAAGGCAGTCAGCCGACCGGAAACCGCCTGGAGACTGTCGAGGGATTCGATGTCCAGTCCGCAGAGAAGATCGTCAATTCTCGCTCTCAGACCGTTTTCCGCCAGAAAATGATGAAATCCGTTCACGGTGATGGCAAAACCATCGGGCACAGGCAACTGCAGCTGAGTGGCCAGCAAGGCCAGCGCCCTGGTTTTATGGCCTACTTCAATGGAATTCGCGGGAATGCTGTGCAGGGACAGGATATATGGAGGGGCGGCGCTGGCCGCGGGAGGGGCGAGAAGAGTCCTAGCCCGGGAGTCAATCCCGTGGAAGGAAAGGCGCAGACTCTCATAGGCGCCTGGGGCCAGACGGCAGAGAGACTCGATCATCTCCTCCACAGCCCGGGCCAGCTGATCGTAGCGGCGAATAATCCGGCAGAATTCCTCATGACGCCTGCCGTAATAAATCTCCTCAAGTCCGGCCAGCAGATCATGGGCCGCTTGATCGTGGCGCAGCACTTCCCGGAATGTTTCATATTTTCCCAGCGCCGTCTTTTTTTGCGAGGAAAAACAGGACGTCAAACTCCTGAACAAGGTGCGCAATAACATGGCGGCCTAACCCCTCCCCGGTTGCGGTCAACGGCAGACTCTCCGGACAACAAAGAGAAGGCTGTCACCTCGGCAAGCAATACACTACACACTACTGCTTTTCAGGATTTTTTGACAAGGAGATTTTCTGGAAAACCCCGCCGCAAAGGCTTCGAAAAACAAGACCCCACCGTGACCCAACACCAGCCACTGATAAATGGAGATTTCCATCGAATCCGCAGAGCCGTGCGGATTCGGCCTCCGGAGGGCTTGGGCGGACAGTCTGTTAACTCCCCAGCAATTCCGCCACCTTGCCCTGCAACCGCTCGGCCAGCTCCTGCTTCTGCTTGACGGTGTACTCACTGGTGGCAATGGGCGTGCCCACCCGGATCTCCACCCGGCCGGGCCTGACCATGAGCCTGCCCTTGGGCAGAACCTGATGGGTGCCGATAATGGCCACCGGCACCACCGGCACCCCGGCCTTGATCGCCAGAACCATGGCCCCGGCCTTGAACTGCCCAAGCTTGCCGTCCGGACTTCTGGTGCCCTCGGGAAAGATGATGACCGAGGTGCCGCCGGCAATGCGCCGGGCCGCCTCGTCCAGACTCTGGAGCGCCTTGCGGCCGTGGGCCCGGTCCACCGGAATATAGCCGGCCAGCTGCATGGCCTTGCCGAATACGGGAATCTTGAACAGCTCCAGCTTGGCCAGCCAGCGGAAATCACAGCCCAGGTAGCCCTGGAGCACGAAGATGTCAAACTGGCTCTGGTGGTTGGCGGCAAAGATATAGGGGTGCCCCTGCTCAAGAAAATCGATCCCGCTCATGCTGACCGAAACCCCGCTGAGCCGGGCAACAATCCTGCCCAGGGCGCGGGGCAGAAACTGAACATCAGCCGCTGACCGCCGGAAGATGAGAACCATGATGATGGCCACGATGCTGACCACCCCGGTGAGCATGGGGGCGAGCATCAGAACCAGAACGCCTCGTAATAGAGTAAACACTTTGAACTCCCCGGTATGTTCAGGAGCCGTTACGGAATAACCATCGCCGTTAACACTGCTGTTTTCTTGAATATTCCGTTACGGCTCTTTACGCCGCTATCAGCAGTGTAAGCGGCGCTGCTGCCGTTTTGGCCATCCAGATGACGATATTGTTTTGTTACAGCGGCTTATGATATCGTGTCGGAGAAATGGCCTGTTATTTTTACTTTTGTTTTTCCTCAGGCCTGGTATCTTAGCATTCCCTCGTGCTCCTGCCAAGCACTGACCTCAGACACCGGACAAGTGCCCGTCGGGTTGAGCGATGATACGCATTACCGATACGCCAAAACCGCGAGACAGATTTGGTTCCATCCCCATCCGCGATGGCAGGCCGATGAACAGCTCCCCGCCGGGGCCGCATCTGCCCCGGCGGCCAAAGACATCTTCCCTCTGGATCTGGCTTAAGAGAATCGTGGGCGTTCTGCTCGGGTTGGCGCTCCTCCTGGGGCTTGGCAGCCCCCTGCTGGTTCCCTATCTGGCCACCACCCTCCTGGCCGAACAGCTGGCCTCCGCCCTGAACCGTCCGGTAACCATTGCCAGGGGCGAATTCAACCCGCTCACCTGCACCCTGACCCTGCACCATCTCATTGTCGGGCCAAAACTTTCCAAACCCGATGACCCGGTGGACCCGCTGCTCTCCGCAGGCAGGATATCCATTGATTTTGAGCCTAAACGCCTGCTGGACGGAGAGATCGCATGCAATCTGGACGCGGAACACTTCTTTCTGCACCTGGTCCGCCAGAAGGACGGCGGCTACAACCTCGGCCAGGCCATGGACGATCTCCTGCCCGGCAAGCCTCTACTCCCTCTTCGTTTCTCCTGCAACACCATTGCCGTCAGCAACAGCCGTCTTGTTTTTGACGATGGGCAGACCGGCAAAACCCATCTTGCCGAGGAGATCACCCTGACCATCTCCCCCAGCGCCGATGGCCCCGGCCAGGCCAGCCCCTTGAGCTTGCAGGCCAGAATCAACGGCGCCCCGATCACCCTGAACGACACCGCAAGCCTGACCGCCAGTCCCGCCCAGGCCCCCAACCCGCTTCCTGCCAAGCCTGAGCCAGCGGAACACGGAGGGGACGGCAGCGAGGAGCCAGGCAGGCCTGATGACCCCGCAGCGAAAACGGCAGAGGCGATCTCTCTTGTCCAGGATCTTGCCCAAGCTGTCAGACAGTCCCTGCAATACCCCAGCACTCCGCCGGTCGAGCCCCGGCCGGAAAACCCCCTCCCCTGACCCGGATACCGCCCATGCTCCGCCCGCCCTATACCCGTTACAGCCGCCTCTACACCTACCATCTCGGCCTCGAGAATCTTCCGGCCATCAATGATCCGGATCTCATCGGCACCTGGATCGAGGACGAAACCGCCATCCTCTTTTTCCACCGGCCCAAGGAGCGGCTGGTCAGAAACCTCTGCGAGGCATCAGGGGCCGAGGTTATCTATGAGGCGGATCTGGATTATACGGATTGGGAGGCGGGCCGGCAAATCGCCATCAACACCGCCCTTGATCTGGGCTGCGGCACCGGGCTGTTAGCCATTGCCGCGGCCAAACAGGGGGTGGGCCGGATTACCGCCTGCGACAACAACCAGCTGGCCTGCCAGATGGCCCGCGCCAACTGTCAGGCCAATGGGGTGCAGGACCGGGTTGCCGTGCTGGAGGCCGACCTCCGCCGACAATGCCCGGAGACCAGGGTGGACCTGGTGATGGCCAATCTGTATAAGGGCGGCATAAATGCCATCTTGATGGCAACTTAAAATCACAGCACCTTGTCCAGCGCATCAGACAGATAGGCAAGATGCGCTTTTTCCTCGTCGGCCAGGCGCAGGAAAAACGCCCGGACCTCCTGCTGTTCACTCTTTTGCCCCATGCGGCTGTACAGGTCAAGGGCCTGGGTCTCAAGGGCCATGGCCAGCTCCAGGATATCCCGTTTACCGTGCAGATAGGCCTCGGCCTGGGCGAGAAAATCCTGCACCCTGCCGCCGCCCTCCATGAGTCCGGCCATCCCCTTGTCCGGCATGGCCTCCGGCCCGTGCGCCTGCCGGTATTCGGCAAGAAGCCGGACCTTGTGCTGGTCCTCAAAGCCCATGAGCCGGGTGTAGAGCGTCCGCTCCTCCTCATCCCCAGCCCGCCCGGCCATGAGCCGGTAGAACTCCCGCAGGCCATCCTCCATGGCATAGGCCAGACTCACCCCATCCTCATACTCTTCCCGGCCGGTAAAAAACTCGAGCCCGGCCTCTTCCGGCCCCCTGGCCTGACGCCCCTGCCAGGCCTTGATGCCCCCGGCCATATTGTAAACGCTCGCAAAATCCTTGCCAGCAAGCAGCTGGGCCGCTGCCTTGCTTCTGCCGCCAACAGCGCAATAGACAATGACCGGCTTTTCCTTTTCAAGCTCACCAAGCCGGCCCGGCAACTCCTTGAGCGGGATGAGGATGGCCCCGGCCAGATGCCCCTCCTCATACTCCTTGGGCTGCCGGACATCCAACAGCTGATACCCATCCGCCCTCCGCGCCTCCATGTACTCCTTGGCCTGGGCCACACTGAAATTCTTCCCCGGCACAAACAGATTTTTCCAATTCATCGCTCACTCCATTGTTTTATATTTCCCGCCGCGATCATCCTGCATTCACGGAGTGTTGCGCGTGAAGGGCATGACCAGCAGCCGCCAGAATCCCAGGTGCTCGATTTCCCGGTGCGAACCGATGCCGATGACGATTTCTTCCTGCTCCACCCCGGTGGTCAGGGTGCCCAGCATCCGGTCCCAGATGGAAAGGATCACCCCGTAATTGGAATCCCGCTCCCTGATCCGCACCGAATGGTGAATGCGGTGCAAAAAAGGCGGGACCAAGAGGATCACCCACAATTTCTCAAACCAGGCCGGCACCCTGATGCTGCTGTGGTGGAACTGCACGGAGAGGTTCACCAGAATCTCAAAAAGGATATAGGCTGTGAGGCCGATGCCGAAGGTATGGATCACCGCCAGCCGGATCAGGCCGGTGAAGAGAAACTCGCCCAGATGAAACCGGTTGGCCGTGGTCACGTCCATGTTCAGGTCGCTGTGGTGGACCCGGTGGAACCGCCAGAGGAAGGGCAGCACATGGGTGAGCAGATGCCAGAGATAGATGAAAAAATCCAGGATCAGGATGCCTGCGACAATCTTGAGCCAGTCGGGCAAGGTCCAGACATTGAGCAGGCCGATATTTTTCTCCTGCCCGGCGAGAATCAGGGCGACAATGGCGCTGGTGTACAGCAGGTGGTAGATCGTGCCGTTCATGACGGACAGGGGCAGATTGGCGAGCCAGCGCCGGGTCCGGGCAACAGTTGGCTCACGGTAGGAACAGCCCTGTTCGCACAGCAGAAAGATAAAAACCCCGGCCCAGTACAGGTAGGGTTTGACCGCATACAGTTCCATGACAACTCCTCTTTTCCCTGTTCGCCTTATATTATATGGTAATTACCGGATAGCCTGCTTCCGGATACGGGCCATGGCGTCCTCCGTTCAGACACAATATATGGATGCGGTTTCTGCTTCTTCCGAAAAATTACCACGCTTTTCCCAAAAAACGGAAGAAAATCATGTTGCGACAGGGGAAAGAGGGGATCAGCCCTAAGCCAACATCTTACGGAGCTTGATGGCAAGTTCGCCAGGAGAAAGCGGCTTGCTGATGAAATTGGCGTGCGTTCGGGAAACGCCGTGTTCCTCGAGCATGGAATCGGTGTAGCCCGACATGAACAACACCCGTATCCGGGGATCAGCCGCCTGCACCCTGGCGGCCAGCCCGTGCCCGGTCATCCCCGGCATGACCACGTCGGTCAGCATGAGGTCGATCTTTTCTCCGCCCCCTTCAACAAGGAGCAAGGCCTCCCCGGCGGATGCCGCCGCAAGCACGGTATAGCCCATGGCCTCCAGGGAATGACGGACAACGGCGAGTATTTCCGGCTCATCGTCAACCACGAGAATGGTCTCGCTCCCCTGCAATACCTCCAGGGCCGCGCCGGTCACCGCGGCCTCCACCGGAGCCTCCACCTTGGGGAAATACAGGCGGAAGACAGTTCCCTTGCCAGGCTCGCTCTGAACCACGATATAGCCGCTGTGCTGCTTGACAATGCCGTAGGCCGTGGCCAGCCCAAGGCCCGTTCCCTTGCCCTGGGCCTTGGTGGTGAAAAAAGGTTCGAAAATATGCTCCTGCACCTCCTTGGCCATGCCTTCCCCGGTGTCACTCACCACAAGGACCACGTACCGCCCCGGCGCGATATTGTCAAAATTGGAAAATTCGTTCTTCTCCAGAACCTCCTCGATACAGGAAATGGTCAAAACACCCCCGTCCGCCATGGCGTCCCGCGCGTTGATGGCCAGATTCAGCAACACCTGCTCGATCTGGTGCTGGTCGGCAAGAATCCTGCCCTGTCCGCCGGGCGCGACCTCCACCGTAAAATGAATGCCGGGCTGGATAAGGCGCCGGATCATGGCGCTTAAACCCGAGACAACGCTGTTCAAGTCGATAACCCGGACATCAACAACCTGATGCCGGCTGAAGGTAAGCAGCTGGCGGGTCAGGGCCGCCCCCCTGATTCCGGCGTCACGGATGGAGCGCAGGGCGTCCGCCAGAGGGTCGCTGTCCGGCAGACGCCTCAGATACAGCTCGCTGTAGCTTAAAATCGTGGTGAGAAGGTTGTTGAAATCGTGGGCCACGCCGCTGGTCAGCCGCCCGATGGCCTCCAGCTTCTGGGATTGCAGCAATTGGGCCTGCAACCTTTTTTCCTCGCTGACGTTCCGGAAAATACAGCGGGCAAACTGGGGCTTGCCGTTTTCGTACCGGCAGTTGACCGCGCCCTGGATCATGATCTTGTCGCCGTTTTTCGCGACAAAGGTCGTTTCGATCCTGTCGGTCCGTCCATGCTCCAGAACATGCTGGAAGATCTCCATGCAGTGATCCGTGCAGTCCGGGTCGATGAGATCAAAGATGGTAAGCTGCTCGACCTCTTCCGCCGAATAGCCAAAGGTGGCCCGCCAGGCCGGGTTGACCAGGAGAAATCTCCCGTCCGGCCAGACGAACTGAATGAGATCGCTGGCGCTTTCAAAAAGATCGCGGTATTGCTCCCCGCTTTCCCGCAGGGCCGTTTCCATGCGCTTGCGCCCGGTGATATCCCGGACAAAGGCGCAGATATAGTCGGTCGCGCCAAGGGTGACGCAGACCGCGTCGACTTCTTTCTGGACAATCTGTCCGCTCTTTGTCCGATGGGTGGTCTCAAGCTGCAAGCCGCCCTGCCTTTTCCACTCGGGCCAGAGCTGCCTGAGCCTGGAACCAAGATCGGGGTCAATATCGGCAAGGCTTAAGGCAAGAAGCTCCGCCTCGGAATAGCCAAGGTTTCTGGCCGCGGCCTGATTCACATAAGCAAACCCGCCCTCGGCGTTGATCAGATAAAACTCCACGTTTGCCGCATCGACAACGCGCTTGAATACTGTGTTCAATTCCTGATTATCCACGCTGCATCCGACTTTCTTGCTCCATTGATAATACCCTGACCGGGAGGGGATCAGCTTGCCATTTCCCCAGCAGGATGTGCATCTTTTCGTGAAGCAGCAGGCATAAGCCCGCCGGCCCGACAAAGCCCTTTTCTCAGCCCTTGGCCCGGATGAGCGCCTCAAGCTCCCGCCAGTCCACGGAACTTTGCCGACAGTTGCAGTCCTTGAGCAGACACACCTGGGGAATCACCTTAAGTCCATGCCCTCCCAGCGAGCCCTCCGGCGAGACATTGGCGGAGCGCAGATATTTCTCCCGCAGGTCACGGGTGCACAGGCAGCCCACCACCGCTCGCGGCCGGCGCTGCCCGATCTGACGCACCAGAAAATCCCGGCTGCGCAGCACCCCATCCTTCTTATGCAGCCTGCCGCTCACCACCACAAAAACATCCCGGTAGCCCAAGGCCAAAGCCATCTCCCGCATCTCCCGCAGACGGCAGGGAATGCGGCAACCGGTCGGGCACAACAACCCCTTTTCCCGGTCGATAGCCGTGGCGCACCCTTCGGCCCGCAAGCAGTAGGGCAGAAAAAGCATCCTTTCGGCATAGGGTGTCCGGACAAACCTCTGCTGAAAGAAGCGGTTCCCCGCCGCCACGACCTTGCGGACATAGGCATCCTTGTCCATTTTCGGAAAAACCCGGGCCAGGGGCCTGTAGAAAAAAACCAGAACGGGAAGGGTAAGCCAGGAAGGAAGGGATAGTGTCATGATCTCGATGATTGTAAGCCGTTGTTCAAAAATAACTGTAACATTGAAATATCGTGATCGGCAGCAGCGAAACGGCGTAAGGAGCCGTAACGAAACGGTAAGGAATGTAATGGTTGTTTCGTTACGGCTCCTGATGTTTTTTCTTGCGGACGGACGACGGGAATTTTCAACAGCCCTGCCATGTTCAGCTTACCATAATATCCCATCTCCGGCAGACAGTTTTCAAAGGCTTGGTGGTCCCGCCTGGCCCTGATTTCCGCTGTTGGCCATACTCAACTGGGCCAGGATCATCTGGTAGCTGCCGCGCAACGACGGCGCAGCTTCCGGCTCGGTGGCATCAAGGGCGTTGTCCTGCCCATCTCTTCCCTTGCCTCTGCCTGGGGATCCTCCCCGCGCCTCTCCCCCATCGTTCAATTTTCATCCTCGCATATCTGGCCGAGATTCCATAGCGCCTTTTTGTAAAAAAGTCGAGCCGCTTGCAAAACTCCGAAAACACCCTTCGACAATCTCAGGGCGAGCGGTGTCAACGGCGACGGTAGTCATGTTGAAATCCTTGACCTTTTTCCGGCTTCCCCGTTTTCAAAACTCCACGAAGATATTCGTGCCAGCGGACAATGGGATTCACGGAAAGCCTGCAAATATGGTATCCTGTTCCGGTGAACAACGGGTTTGCCTTTACACGGCCAGCCCCCGGAAAACCACCCTCCATTAGCGGGAGCAGACATGCTGAAGCTTGTTAAAACCACCTCGCGGAAAGCCGGGCTTCCTCCGGGCAGCCCCGTGTTCATCGGCGAAAAAGTCACTGAAAAATTCGGCCTGGACATGGTCGATTACGATGCCGAGAACCTTTCGGTCAGCACCCCCGTCCGGCTTGACGAGTTCCACCTGCTGAAAGAAACCCCCAGCAACACCTGGATCAGGGTCCACGGCCTGCACGAGGCCGAGGCCGTGGACAGGTTCTGCCTCAGTTTCGGCCTGCACCCCCTGACCATCGAGGATATTCTCCATACCGGCCAGCGTCCGAAGATTGATCACTATGACGACTATCTGTTCCTGGTCATCAACCTGATCAACTATGACGACGCCACCAGGGAGATGAGCATGGAGCAGATCAGCTTCGTGCTTGGCCCCAGCTACCTGCTCACCTTTCACGAAAAGGACGACGATATTTTTGACGGTGTGCTGGCCCGTCTCCAGAACAACAAGGGCCGCAGCCGGAAAATGGGGGTCGATTACCTGCTCTATTCCCTGCTCGACAGGGTGGTGGACAATTTCTTTTCCGTGCTCGAAAAGATCGGCGAGGAAGTCGAGGATCTGGAAGAGGAGCTGATTGCCGCGCCTTCCCCGGAAACCCTGCAGGCCATCCACTTCCTGAAACGGGAAATGATCCTGCTCCGCAAATCGGTCTGGCCGCTCAGGGAGGTCATCAACGGCCTGCAACGGGATGAGACCGCGTTTCTGGGGGAATCCATCCGGGTCTATCTCAAGGATCTCTACGACCATACCATCCAGGTGCTTGACACGGTGGAAACCTTCCGGGACATCATCTCGGGCATGATCGACATCTACCTTTCCTCGGTGAGCAACCGGATGAACGAGGTAATGAAGGTGCTGACCATCTTCGCGGTGATCTTCATCCCCCTTACCTTCATCGCCGGGCTGTACGGCATGAATTTCAACACCAGCCAGAGCCCCTTCAACATGCCGGAACTCAACTGGTATTTCGGCTATCCCTTCGCCCTCTTGCTGATGGCGGCGACAGCCATCGCCATGCTGATCTATTTCAAAAGGAAGAAATGGTTCTAAAAAGCCCGCCAGCCGGAAAAATACCCTTGCTCCCCGGCCATTCCTCCATGATATAATGACCTGCGGCCCCACGGCGTCACAAAGAGCCCTTTCCTCCGCGACCGTGCTGAAAAAAACCGGACGAAAAAAAATTTGTGGCAGACAATTCTGTTTGTAATTATATAATTAAATACTGAATACTTTCCGGTTCAAACCCTGTCCCCGGATGGATTTGAAAAAGAGACCACGGAACCATGGCCCATCGAACAAAAAATACCGGGCGTTGCCATGCCTCTCCGCACGGGATCGGCCTCCTCTGCGCCTGCCTCCTGCTTCTGGCCGGTTTTTCCCATGCCGCCGAGACCAATGGCGCCATGACGACGCCCGAGGTGTGGACGGTCCGCAATGCGGTGCGCTTTGCCGTACGGAACAACCCGGACAGCCGGATGGGCCGGAATCGGATCGAGGCGGCCCAGGCCGCCATCACCATGGAAAAATCCTCGTTTTACCCGAGGCTTGACCTGAACTCCCGATACGACCAGACCAACAATCCCATGTACTCCTTCGGCAATATCCTGAACCAGGGTGCCTTCAACCCCGGCATCGACTTCAACAGTCCCGGCCGCACCGACACCCTGAACATGGGGGTACGGCTTGGCTACCGGTTTTTCAACGGCGGCCGCGACCTGGCCGGAATGAAGGCCGCCGAGGCCCAGACGGTTTCTTCACAGATGGAGCTTGCCGCAGTGCAGGCCCAGCTTGCCTTTGAGGTGATCCGGGCCTTTCAGTTCATCGTCCAGGCGGAAGGGCTCGTCAAGGCCCGGCAGGCGGCGGTGGCAGCGGGCACCGCTTCACTGGCCGTGGCGCAGGCCCGTTATCAGGAAGGGGTTCTGCTGAAGGCCGACCTCCTCGATCTGGAAGTGCAACAGTCGAAGGCGCAGGAAGGCCTGAGCCAGGCCCGGCACGGCCTTGAGGTGAGCCGCAGGATCTTCCTCAGCCTGCTGGGGCTTGACGATGGCCCGGTGGTCCTCGACCCGGCGCAGGGCGGCGCCCAGGAAATTCCGCAGTCCGCCGCCCATGACCAGCGGTATGAGCTGAAAAGCATGGAGGCCCTGATCCTGGCGGCCAAGGCCCGGGTCCGGCAGGCCCAGGGCGGCTATTACCCCTCCCTGGAAGGATATGCCGGATACGACGTTGACAAAGGCTATGTCACGGACGGCTCCGGCGACTCGTGGCAGGCCGGAGTCAGATTGCAGTACAATCTTTCCGAGGGCGGCCGGACCGCAGCCGAGATTGCCAGGGCCTCCGCCATGCTTGCCGAGGCGCAGGAGCGGAGGCGCAAAACCGAGCTGGCCATCACCCTTGAGGTGAAGCAGGCGGAGTTTGCCGTACAAGACGCCAGGGAGCGTTTGCAGGTTACGGAAAAAAGCGTGGCCCAGGCCCAGGAAAGCGCCCGCATCAACCGGCTCCGCTTCGCGGAAGGGACGCTGCTTTCTGCCGATCTCATCGGGGTGGAAAACCGCCTGACCGACGCCCAGGTGCGGCGCATCGTGGCGGAAACCTCCCGGCACATTGCCGTTGCCGACCTGCGGCGCGCCCTTGGCCTCCCTCAGTTCCCGGAAATATCTGGCGAACCCCAGGCTGAAAAAATGACGGCCAAATAAGATGGCCTCGCAAAAAGTCGTCACACCGGTGAAAACCGGTGTCCAGCCTTTCCGCAACTCTTCGAAAACACTGGATCGGAGTCTCACTCCGCTCGCTTACCTCCGGCTTTCGCCGGAATGACGGGATATCGCGATTTTTGGCTTTTTGCGAATGCATCACTAAACCCTGAAACAGGAAATTGAATCCATGCCTTACAAGCTTCTTCTTTCCACGCTTCTCTTGTCTTTGCTCCTCACCGCTGCCGGGTGCAAGGAACCCGCCCACAACGGCGCGGCCGGGCAGCCGCTCCCCACCGCGGAAGTGCGGGTGATCACCGTGGCCGGCCAAGCGGCCCAGCGGCAAAACGAGGTGGCTGGCGCCGTCGAGTCGGTCCAGAGGGCGACCATCGCCGCCAGGATAACCGGGGCCATCGAGGAACTGCCCGTGGCCCTTGGTTCGGTGGTGAAAAAAGGCGCGCTTCTGGCAAAAATCAGCGCCGGAGAGATTACGGCCCGGCTGTCGCAGGCCGAGACGCAACTCGCCCAGGCACAAAGAAATTATGAGCGCGAAAAACGATTGCTGGAAAAAGACGCCTCCACCAGGGAAACGGTCAAATCCCTGGAAGACGCCTGCCGGGTGGCGGCGGCCGGCGTGCGCGAGGCCAGGGCCATGCTCGGCTACACCCTGATCACCGCCCCCTTTGCCGGAATCATCTCCCAGAAAATGGCCAACGCCGGTGATCTGGCCACGCCCGGAATGCCTCTCCTGGTACTGGAAAACACTGAGCAATTGCAGGTGGTTGCGGCGGCGCCGGAGGCCCTGGCCCTGAAAATCAGGAAGGGGGATACACTGCCGGTAATCGTCCCGGCCGCCGAGTTTTCCCGGACCGGGACCGTGACCGAGATCAGCCCGGCGGCGGACACCGCCTCGCGCACCGCCCTGATAAAAATCCGGATCGACGGCACCGCCGCTTTGCGGCCCGGGCAGTATGCGCGGGTGGCCCTCCCCGGCGGTGCTGGTGTCAGTACCTTCCTGGTGCCGGAAACGGCGCTGCTCCGCTTCGGCCAGATGGAGCGCCTCTTTGTAACGCAGAACGGTACGGCCCATTTGCGCCTGGTGCGCAGCGGAGAACACCGGGAAGGCCAGGTGGAGATCCTTGCCGGTCTCAATGGAGGAGAGCAGGTCGTGGTCCAGGGCGGCGAACGGCTCGTTGACGGACAACCCCTGCACATCGTGCCGTGATGAATCAGCCATCCCACAGCCACGGTTTTGCCGGCAGGCTCGCCTCGGTTTTCGTTGAATCCAGGCTGACCCCCATCATGATCATCGCTTCCCTGCTTCTCGGGGTCATGGCCGTTGTCATGCTGCCAAGGGAGGAAGAGCCGCAGATCAAGGTGCCGATGATCGACGTCATGGTCGCCATGCCCGGCGCCACACCCAAGGAGGTGGAGGAACGGGTTTCCATCCCCATGGAAAAGCTCCTCTACGAAATTCCGGGGATCGAATACATCTATAGCACCTCCATGCCGGGCCAGTGCCTGCTCATCGCCCGCTTCTACGTGGGCGAAAAGATGGAGGACGCCATTGTCCGCCTCAACCAGAAGCTGGCCACCAATTTCGACCGCATCCCCCACGGCGTCGTGCCTCCCCTGGTCAAGCCGCACACCATCGACGACGTGCCGGTGCTCGCCCTGACCCTGCACAGCCCGCGCTATGACCACTACACCCTCCGGCGTCTCGCGGCCCAGCTCGACGACGCGGTCAAGAACATCCCCGAGGTGGCCGAGACCAAGCTCATCGGCGGGGCCCGGCGGCAGGTGCGGGTTCTCTTCGATCCCGCCCGGCTTGCCGCCCGGCGGCTGACCGCGACGGAGATCGTTCCCCGGCTGCAACAGGCCAACCTGCAATCGTACTCCGGCACCCTGCAATCCCTGAATCGAGAAATCCTCCTGCAAACCGGCCGGTTTCTTACCTCGGCCCGAGAGATCGGCCGCATCGTGGTGGGCGTTTACGGCAACCGGCCGGTGTATCTGGACGAGGTGGCCAGCGTGGTCGATGGCCCGGAAGAGGTGACCAGCTATGTGCTTTTCGGCTCAGGCAAGGGGCAACCGGAAGAGGCGGCCGTTACCCTCTCGCTGGCCAAGCGGCCGGGGGCGAACGCCGTGCAGGTGGTGGAAACGGTGCTGGCCAAGATCGAGACCCTCAAGGGCACCCTCATCCCCGGCGACGTCACCGTGAGCGTGACCAGGAATTACGGCGAAACCGCGGCGGAAAAATCCAATGAGCTGCTGCTGCACATGGGTATCGCCGTGTTCGGGGTGACCCTGCTCATCCTCTTCTTCCTGGGCTGGCGGGAGTCGATCATCGTCATCCTCGCCATCCCCTCGACCCTGGCCCTGACCCTGCTGCTCTTCTACCTGTACGGCTACACCCTGAACCGCATCACCCTGTTCGCCCTGATCTTTTCCATCGGCATCCTGGTGGACGACGCCATCGTGGTGGTGGAAAACATCGTCCGTCACCTCCGGTTGCCGAAAAACACCAAGAAGCCGATGCTCACCATCGCCATCGAGGCGGTCAACGAGGTGGGCAACCCGACCATCCTCGCCACCTGGGCGGTGATCGCCGCCATTCTGCCCATGGCCTTTGTCGGCGGCCTGATGGGGCCGTACATGCGGCCGATCCCCATCGGCTCCTCCGCGGCGATGATCTTTTCGCTGATCATCGCCTTCACCGTTACGCCCTGGGCCGCCGTCCGGGTGCTGAAAAAGAAAATCTCCTCAAACGGCTCTGCCACGAACCAAACGACCTTGGCAGACCATGACCACGCTCCGGTGGATTTCTTTACCCGCCTCTATCATCGGATCATGGACCCGCTCCTTGCCCAGGCCCGCTGGCGGTTGGTCTTTTTCCTGAGCATCGTCGGGCTGCTCCTCGGCTCCTGCGCCATGGTCTATTTCGGGCTGGTCAAGGTCAAGATGCTGCCCTTTGACAACAAGAGCGAGTTCCAGATCATCCTGGACCTGCCCGAAGGCTCCACCCTGGAAGAGACCACCCGGGCGGCCAGGGAAATGGCCGCGGTTGTCGGCCGGGAACCGGAGGTCATAGACTACCAGGTGTACGCCGGGGCAGCCTCGCCCTACAATTTCAACGGATTGGTCCGCCATTACTACCTGCGCAACAGCGCCCACCTGGCGGACATCCAGATCAACCTGCTGGCCAAGGGCGAACGCAAGGCCCAGAGCCATGAGATCGCCAAACGCATCCGGCCTAAGGTTGCGGCCATCGCGGCAAAATACGGAGCCACCGTGGCTGTGGCCGAGGTCCCGCCGGGGCCGCCGGTGCTGCAAACCCTGGTCGCCGAGATCTACGGTCAGACCGATGGTCAGCGGCTGAAGCTGGCCACCAGGGTCAAGGAACTCCTGACCGCCACGGAAGGGGTTGTCGATGTGGACTGGTACCGGGAGGCCCAACGATCCCAAACCGTCATCGCGGTGGACAAGGAAAAGGGTGCCATCAATGGTATTTCCGAAGGCGAGATCAGCCAAGCCGTTGATCTGGCAGTCAAAGGGTTGGCCATCGGCCTTTTCCACCGGCCCGACGACAAGGAGGGGATCAGTATTGTGCTGGAGCTGCCCCGCGCGCAGCGGGCAAGGGTTGAAAGCATCTTGAACATCCAGCTCCGCTCCGGCCTGAACCCCTCCGGGCCGCTGGTGCCCCTGCGGGAGCTGGTCACGGTCAGCGAGGCGCCCATTGACCAGCCCATTTACCGCAAGAATCTGAAGCCGGTTATTTATGTGACGGGCGACGTGGCCGGGGCGGCGGAAAGCCCGGTGTACGCCATCTTCGCCCTGAACAAGAAACTTGCCGAACTCGATGGCCGGGAATACGGGGCCGACCGGAAAGCAATCACGGTCTACAACCTCAAACAGCCCTTTTCCGATCTGGAACCGGCGATCAAGTGGGACGGCGAGTGGCACATTACCCTGGAGGTCTTCCGGGATCTGGGCCTCGCCTTCTGCGCGGTGATGATCCTCATCTACATGCTCATGGTGGGCTGGTTCAAGGATTACGCCGTGCCGCTCGTGGTGATGGCCGCCATCCCCTTTTCGCTGATCGGCATTCTCCCGGCCCACTGGGGTTTCGGCGCCTTCTTCACCGCCACCTCCATGATCGGCTTCATGGCCGGGGCAGGGATCGTGGTGCGCAACTCCATTATCCTCGTGGACTTCATCGAGCTGCGCCTCAGCCACGGCCTGCCGCTTAAGGAAGCGGTGGTGGAAGCCGGAGCCATCCGCTTCCGGCCCATGCTCCTAACGGCGCTGGCCGTGGTGGTCGGGGCCTCGGTGATCCTGGCCGACCCGATCTTCCAGGGGCTCGCCATCTCGCTGATGTTCGGGGAGATCGCCTCGCTGTTGATCAGCCGCATGGCGGTGCCGGTCCTCTACTTCATGCTGCGCACGCACCGCCATTCGCCAGCGGATGCTGCGGCAAGCCGGATCGCCGGGGAGAACCCATGACACTTCTGGCCCTTGAAATAAACCCGTTTACGGCGGCGTCCTTTCTGCTGCTGCTCGTCTATCACCTGGGGTTGCTGGCCGTGAAACGGAGTTTCCCGGAAGCAACGATCTATGCCCGCAACGCCAGAACCAGGGCGGCCTGGGTCCGGGAAATGATGGAAAAAGGGCGGGACATCCTGGCGGTGCAGACCTTGCGCAACTGGACCATGGCCGCAAGCTTTCTGGCCTCCACGGCAATCCTCATCGCCCTGGCCCTGCTCAATATCGTCCTGACCACAGGCCACCCGGCCGACGCCGTCATGCAGATGTTCAGTTTCATGGGCAAACGAATCGAGAGCCTTCACCAGATCAAACTGCTCATCCTCTCGGTGGATTTCTTCTTCACCTTCTTCAATTTCACCATGGCCATCCGCTACTACAACCATCTGGGCTTCATGATCAATGTCCCCCCAGGTGCGACCTCCCCGGCACCTGCCTCGGTGGTCGAAACAGTCCAGTACGGCGCGGCCCACTATACCCTGGGGATGCGGGGCTATTACCTGTCCGTGCCCCTGGCCCTGTGGCTTTTCGGGCCGGGCTGGCTGCTGGTCGGCACCCTGATCATCATCGCCACTCTCTGCCATGTGGATCGAACCGGATAATTTTTTTGCCAGCCACAGGCGAGCGCTTATTTTTTTGCAGGCGAGCAAGGCAGTCTTCGGTATAATTTCCTTTAGGTAGTGTCCGTCCGGAAACGAGCAATTTCGTTCGAGAGCAAGGCGCGAGGGAGACGAAAAAGCGGAGCGTACATAGGGTACGTGAGCATTTTTCGGCGACTGAGCAACGCGGCAATCGGGCGAAAGGGCCGTTTCCGGATGGGCACTAGGTAACCCCCCGGCTTTGCCTGTGGTAATTTAATTTTATACTGGCAAATACCTCGAATTTCTGGTATCGGGGCTGTGCAGGAATTGATTCGCCCGGCTCCCGTAAAATCAAAGGGTTACAGAGACCAGACCCACACCTTCCCATTGTTTGGGACTACACCAACCATTGTGCCCATACCGCACACGGAGGAAATCATGAAAAAAATCGCCCTGGCCCTGCTGCTCGTAACAGCGATAACCGGTTGCGACTCCGGACCCTCGCAACAATCCGCGCCCGTCCAGACCCTTTCCATCAAGGGTTCCGACACCATGGTCCACCTGGTCAGTTCCTGGACGGAAGAATTCATGAAAACCCACGCCGAGGTTGACATCTCCGTAACCGGCGGCGGCTCCGGCACCGGCATCGCCGCCCTGATCAACGGCACCACCGATATCTGCGCGGCCTCCAGGGGCATGAAGGAAAAAGAGCAGAAACTCGCCGGGGAGAACAAGGTTTTCCCCGTGGAAATCCCGGTGGCCCGCGACGGCATCGTCCTGATCGTGCATCCGGAAAACCCGGTGAACAGCCTGACCATTGACCAGCTGCGGCTGATCTACACGGGTAAAATGACCAACTGGAAGGAGGTCGGCGGACCCGACGCCCCCATTCTCCTGTTGTCCCGCGAGTCCAGCTCCGGCACCTTTGTTTTCTTCCAGGAGCATGTCCTGAACAAGGAGGATTTCAGCGCCTCCGCCCGCCTGCTGCCCGGCACCTCCGCGCTGGTGCAGGCCGTGGCCGCCGACCGCGGGGCCATCGCCTATGTGGGGTTGGGCTTTGCCGCGGAAGCGAAAGGCACGGTGAAAACCCTTGGGGTTCAGGCCAGTGGCCAGCCCAGCCCGGTGCTCCCCAGCGAGGAGACTGTCCGTTCCGGGGCATACGCTGTTTCCCGGCCGCTTTTCTTCTATACCAACGGCGCGCCAAAGGATACGGCAAAACAGTTCATCGATTTCTGCCTGAGTCCGGCAGGTCAGAAGATTGTGGGAGAAACGGGATATGTCCCGGTCTCCTAAGCCGTTGTCCATAAATAGTGGCCGTCCGGAAACGGCCCTTTCGCCCGATTGCCGCGTTGCTCAGTCGCCGAAAAATGCTCACGTACCTGGTGTACGCTCCGATTTTTCGTCTCCCTCGTGCCTTGCACTCGAACGAAATTGCTCGTTTCCGGACGGCCACAAAACAACCTTGACCTGAAAATGACATGAACGGCGTAAAGGGCTGTAAATGAATAAACTGAAAAGCACATTTTATCCATCAACAGCCCCTAAATTGCACATAACCGACAAGCTGATGCGGCTGCTGCTGGTCGGCGCCGCCTCGACCAGCGTCCTTATCGTCTGCCTGATTTTCCTCTTCCTGTTCAAGGAGGCCGGGCCGTTTGCGTTTAAACCCGGGCTGGACAAACTCCTGGACAGCCAGTGGATTCCGGTCTCCTTCCAGGAGGAACATTTCGGCGTTGGCCCTCTGCTTTCCGGCTCCGCCCTGGTAACCGCCCTGGCCATGCTGGTCACGGTGCCCATCTCCGTGCTGGTGGCCATCTACATCGCGGAGATCGCCCACCCCGCCGAACGGGAGTTCCTCAAGCCGTTCATTGAAATCCTGGCCAGCATCCCCTCCGTGGTTCTGGGATTTTTCGGCCTGCTGGTGGTGGCCCCTTTGATCAAAATAATCTTCGGTCTCAGCACCGGTCTCACTGCCCTTACCGGCGCCCTGCTCCTCTCGCTCATGGCCATCCCCACCATCATCTCCCTTTCGGAGGATTCCCTGGTCAGTGTGCCCTACGCCCTGAAAAACGCCTCCCTGGCCCTGGGCGCCAGCCACCTGCAGACCATCTTCCGGGTTACCTTGCCCGCGGCCCTGCCAGGGATCGTGGCCGCGGTCATGCTCGGGATAGGCAGGGTCATCGGGGAAACCATGGCGGTGCTGATGGTCACCGGCAATTCGGCTATTCTCACCTTTTCCCCCCTGGCGTCGGTGCGGACCATGACCGCCACCATCGCCGCGGAGATGGGCGAGGTGCCATTCGGCAGCATACATTATCAGGCGCTTTTCTGGATAGGGATCATCCTGCTGGTCATCACCTTTGCCCTCAACATCGTTGCCCAGCGCGTGCTGAAAAAATACGGCATGATGAAATGAACAACACCGCGGATAAATTCATCCTTTTCTCGTTACGGCTCATCACCTACGCCATTGTCCTGGTGATCGGCTATATCCTCTTCGACATCATCAGAAACGGGGCCTCGGCCCTCAACTGGCAGTTCGTCAGCAGCTTTCCCCGGAGAAGCGGGGCTGCGGGCGGCATCTTTCCGGCCATTGTCGGCACCCTCTATCTGGTGGTGGGCACCATCGCCGTTTCCCTGCCCCTGGGGATTGGCGGGGCGATTTATCTTGCCGAATATGCGGACCAGAGCAGGTTCAACACCCTGATCCGGTTGGCCATTATCACCCTGGCCGGGGTCCCTTCCATTGTCTTTGGCCTCTTCGGCCTGGGCCTCTTTGTGCTCTTCTGCGGCTTCGGTCCCTCCATCCTGGCGGGCAGTCTGACCCTGGCCTGCATGGTCCTGCCCACCATTATCGTGGCCAGTGAAGAGTCGCTGCGCGCCGTGCCCAAGGGATTCCGCGATGCAAGCCTGGCGTTGGGGGCCACCAAATGGGAAACCGTCCGCACCAATGTCCTGCCCTATTCCCTTTCCGGCATGATAACCGGCTCGATCCTGGGCATTGGCCGGGCCGCCGGGGAAACCGCCCCCATCCTCCTGACGGTGGCCGCCTTTTTTCTCCCCAGGCTGCCCAAGTCTGTTTTTGATCAGGTCATGGCCCTGCCCTACCATCTCTACATCCTTGCCACCCAGCATCCGGAGGCGGACCGGATCCGGCATATGCAATACGGCACCGCCCTGATTCTCCTCCTGCTGGTTTTGGGCTTAAGTCTCGGCGCGATACTCATTCGAACACATTTCAGGAAAAAATTCCGATGGTAGAACAGTCTATTTATCCCAAAGATCAGGAGATGGTCATCACCACCAGCCAGGTCAACTTTTTCTATGGGGTCACCCAGGCGCTTTTTGACATCTCCCTCCTGATCCCGGCCAAGCAGGTTACTGCCCTGATCGGGCCATCCGGCTGCGGCAAGTCCACTTTTCTCAGATGCCTGAACCGGATGAACGACACCATCCCCCACAGCCGGGTGGAGGGGAAAATCTTCATCAACCGGAAAGATATCTATGCGCCGGGCACCGATGTCGTGGAGCTGCGCAAGGAGGTGGGGATGGTTTTCCAGAAATCAAACCCCTTCCCCAAGTCCATCTTCGACAACGTTGCCTACGGCCCCCGGATTCACGGCGAGAAAGACCCGAAACGCCTCGCGGAACTCGTGGAGCAAAGCCTGCAGCAGGCGGCCATCTGGGACGAGGTCAAGGACCGGCTGCACGCCAATGCCATGGGCCTCTCCGGCGGCCAGCAGCAGCGACTCTGCATCGCCAGGGCCCTGGCTGTCGGGCCGAAGATCCTGCTCATGGACGAGCCGGCCTCGGCCCTTGACCCCAAAGCAACCACGCGGATCGAGGATCTGATCGGCGAGCTGCGCACCAACTACACCATTGTCATCGTCACCCACAATATGCAGCAGGCCGCCCGGGTTTCCGACTACACCGCCTTTTTCTATGAAGGTAGCCTGATTGAATGTGATGCAACCCCGAAAATCTTTACCAACCCTCGGCAGAAACAGACAGAAGATTACATAACCGGCCGCTTCGGATGAGCGTGGAGTAAACATCATGGCAAAACACATGCAGCACGACATCGACAAACTGAAGGCAAAGATCATCAGCATGGGCGAAGCAGTGGAAGACCGGGTCTATCAGGCCACGCTTTCCGTGATCAACCGTGACCCGGCCAAGGCAAACGCGGTGATCAAGGGGGATCGGGAGATTGATGACATGGAGGTGGAGATCGAGGAGGATTGCCTGAAGATTCTCGCCCTGTATCAGCCGGTGGCCATCGACCTGCGGTTCATCGTGGCGGCGCTCAAAATCAACAGCGATCTGGAGCGGATCGGAGATCTTGCGGTCAATATCGCCGAACGGGGGTTATTCCTCGCCGGACAGCAAAAGTTTGAAATCCCCTTTGACCTGTCGGCCATGGTCCATCTTGCCGAGAAAATGGTCACGGAAAGCATTGACGCCCTGATCAATCATGATGTGCGCCTGGCCCACCATATCCGGGCGGCGGACGACACCATGGACGCCATGAATCGGGAGATGTACACCCAGCTCAAGGGGATGCTCACCACCGATACCGAGCATGTGAACAACCTCCTGCATGTCCTCTCCGTGGGACGGCACCTGGAAAGGATTGCCGACCATGCGACCAACATTGCCGAAGATGTCATCTATCTGGTCGATGCCCAGATCATCCGGCACACGCCCGAGCTCTACGACGAATAGGGGTGCGGATCAGCAAGCCGGGATGCCCTGCCTTATTCCGGTTTGCCATCAAGATGGCAGCAGCTTTACTTGCTTGTCTCCCATCACTACTCCTTACTGCCTTATTCCGGTTTGCCATCAAGATGGCAGCAGTGTTAACGGCGTTTACGCCGCCCTTCGACAAGCTCAGGGCGAACGGAGTGTGTCGCCTTGAAAATAACTTGGAATTAGGACGAGATGTCGATGGCGCCCTTTTTCTTGAGAATGCGCAGACCGATGTAAAGGGGGAGCAGCACGACCACGATGCCTGCGGCGTAGGGAGCGTACGCCGATTCCCACACCGTGGTGCCATGGAGAAAATACTCCCGCCACAACGGGATCAGCGCCAGGGCGACAAAGGTCCAGAAGGCGGTGCCGCTGTCCTTGATCAGGGCACGCCACCAGTGGAAGCTGAACCCGGACAAGGTCTGCCCGATATTGGCAAACGACGGCCATAGCCGATGCGTCCTGCGACAGAAGGCTTCGTATTCTTCGCCGAATTTCCCCTGTAAGAACTTCTCCTCCGTGGCCATGATCGCATAGTAGAAAAAGACGAAGAAAGGCAGCACGGTGACAAAGGCCAGGGGCGCGCCGCCATACAGGCCGATGCCGATGGCGATCAGGATATTGCCGAGATACATGGGGTTGCGGACATGGTTGTAGATGCCGCCGGTAACCAGACGGCTGGCGTAGACCTTGCCCTCCTTGCCGCCCCGCTCGATGTAGTCAAAGCCAATGGTAAAGAAACGCAACCCCTCGCCCAGCAGGGTCACCACCAGCCCCAGCCGGATCAACCAGGTGGAGACGGTCTCGCTGACGATCACCTGCGGCCTGAAAACAAAGAGCATGACGATGAAGATGACCGGGAACATATAGGCCCGGTAGCGAAAGAAAAAGTTCCCGGCCCCGACCATGAAGGGGTTGCTCAGTCTCATTTCGCCCCCTTGCGCACGATATATCCGCAGAAATTGTACCACTTGAAAAAAATCTCGCATTCGCTGAAGCCGTTCTGCAAGACGAGTTCCTCGTTTTCCTGCACCCGGTAGGGGATGAGGACATTCTCCAGGGCCTCGCGTTTCTGGCTGATCTCAAGCTTGCTGTAGCCGCTTGCCTCCTTGAAGTCATAGTAGTACTTGATGAAAAACCGGTTGAGCAGCGAATCCCGGCTCAGCACCTTCTCGATGAGGATCAGGCAGCCGTTTTCGTTGACCCCTTTGGCTATACTCTGGAGCAGACGCTCCCGGTTCAGGGGCCGGACGAACTGGAGGGTGAGGTTCATGATCACCACCGAGGCGTTCTCGATCCCCACCCCGTTGTTGAGATCCATGCACTCAAGATGGTAATCATGCTGCATGCCGTGGGTCTTCAGCTTTTCCCCGGCCTTCTTCAACATTTCCTCGGAATAGTCGCAGCCCACCAGTCGCGCCCCTTTGGGCAGGATCGGGTCGAGCTGGATCAGGGTCGTTCCGGTGGAGCAGCCCAGGTCGTAAACGTTCGTCCCCGGCACGGCGAAATCCCGGGCCAGCTCGGACATCATCCGTTGCACTTCAAGATAAAAAGGAACCGACCGAACCAGCATGTCGTCAAAGACGGACGCGGTTTTCGCGTCAAAACTGAAATCGGCCACCGTGCCCTGTGGTGTTGCGAAAATTTTATCCTTACCCATGGGAACTCTCTTCTTCTGCCTCCGATAGTATTCTTGAACCAGCCATGGGCGTGCGCCACAGGCCGGATGCTTCGCGCGGTTGTTGCAAACCAGCTTCCTTCATTATCACAACGCGTGGCGGAAGTCCACGGTTATCCCCTCTTTTTCAGGCCCGGATCGGGATACCGTGGCCGCTGCCTGGCTGATCCGGGGGAGCCTGGGCTCTTTCCGCGACCAGCGATCCAAGCCTCTCTGGTAGAGCAGGCTGGCCCCCTGATAGGAACAGATGGCCTTGCCGCTCAGTTCCTTTTTCTCCGAAACCGGGACCAGCACCGCATCCTGCATGGTTTCTTTGACCACCTGATACTGGGAAATCCCCTGCCGTTCATTGAGGATGGCCAGATAACCATCCTCCAGATAGCCAAGCCGCTGGTAGTTCCCGATAAAGGCGCGGGGCGTGAAATCAGGCGCCAGGATATCCTTGCCAAAGAATTTGCTGTGGTATCGCCACTTAAGAAGGCCGAACAGGGTGGGCCCCAGGTCCACCTGGCTTGCCAGGGTGGTGTTCACGCCCGGCGCAATGATACCCGGTCCATAAAAAATCAAGGGGATATGGTAGCTATGCACCGGAAGTTCCTGCCGACCGGCGCTGCCGGCACAATGGTCCGCGACAATAACGAAAATAGTGTCGGCAAACCAGGAATGGTGCCGCGCCTCGTCAATGAACCTGCCGATGGCGTAATCGGTATATTTGACTCCCCCTGCTCGCCCGGTTTTTGAAGGGATATCGATTTTTTCCTCGGGATAGGTGAAAGGCCTGTGGTTTGAGGTGGTCATCACATACCCGAAGAATGGTTTCTTCCTCCTTGCTGACTGGTCGAATTCCCGCAGGGCCCGGCCCAGGATGTCCTCATCGCACACGCCCCAGATATTGGCAAAGGTAATCTCTGCCGCGCTGAGATCGCCGCGATCGGTAACGTCAAAGCCGTTGCCGCCGAAAAAGGCGTTCATGTTGTCAAAATACCCGTAACCGCCATAAAAAAATCTGGTGTCATAGCCTTTGTCCCGGAAAACGAAGCCCAGGGAAAAGAGATTGGCGTTATTGGGCCGCTTGACAATGGACTGCCCCGGCGTCGGCGGCACGGAAAGCGTGACCGCCTCCATCCCGCGAACGGTCCGGGTGCCGGTGGCATACAGCCGATTGAACAGCAGACCGTCCCTGGCCAGGGCGTCAAGATTGGGGGTGAGACCCGCGGTGTTGCCAAAGGCGCCGAGATACTCCGCGCTCAGGCTTTCCACCATGATCAACACGACATTATGGCGTTTTTCCGGAGCCACGGAGGCAAGCACCCGCTCTATGTCCGTGGGGTTATCATCGACATAGCGGCTGTTTTTGGTCGCAAGCAGGGCGCGCAGACCGGTGAACGCGGCTTTTTCATCCATGTTTTTATAGAAGGTCGCGTAGTCCAGGCTGTTGTTGCGGAAGGCGGAAAACAGCTGGTATATCCCATTTTCCGCCAGCTCTTTTTCATAGCGGTTAGCAAAGACCTCGCCGGGAAGGGCGCCATCCACGGTCAGGAATACAAGTACGGGTAAGAGCAGGAAAACTGCTCCAGCGCCCAGGCGGGCGGCAAGCCCGGAGGCTGGCGGAGCCAACGGCCCCTGTTGTCGCACCGAGGCGATGGCGGCTTCAATCCGGGGCCGGATGACGACAAAAATCAGCGCTGCCGCAACGCCAACGATGGCGAGAAGCAGGGGCACCGGATAGGATTCACGGATATTGCCGATTACCTCATGGGTATAGACCAGATAATCCACGGCGATGAAGTTGAAACGCACGCCGAACTCATCCCAGAACAGCCATTCAGCCAGGGCGGAGAAGGCCAGACCATAACACAGGGCAAAAACAAGGGGGTAGAGGACAACCCTCTGCCACCGGCTGACAAAAAACCGGTGGGGCATGACCATCAGATACAGGACAATGGGAATGGCGAAATACACGGCATTGACCAGATCATACAACAGGCCGATCAGAAAAATGGTGCCCACGGTCAGGGGCGAATGCCCGATCTGTGGCCAACTGTGGCTCAGTAACGCCAGGCGTACCCCAAAGGCATACAGGCTGTACCAGATGAAGAAAAGACGGAGAAGCTGAAAACGGGGAAGGCAGGAAAGTCGGGGAAACACGGAAGGTATGATCTTTGACATGATGGGGGCTGGCCTGATCCGTTGCGTAAGCCCTCCCCTTGTTTGCGATCGAAATGACTGCGGATTTTCCCCGGGGGAAGAGCACTGCTTTGCCTGAATCTAGCATGCCAATAATTACCAGAAGATTGCATGGACCTTACAAACGTGAAAGGTTGGGTGCTTGGGGGCTCATGGGCAGGCGCAACGCGCATGCGCTGAGGAGGCGGATCAGGACAGCAGTGAAGAATCGGCAGGAAGCAACAGGATGAAAGTCGAACCCTGACCGGGCGCGCTTTCCACCTCAATGGTCCCTGCATGGGCATGGATGACCGCTTTGACAAGGCTCAGGCCGAGACCAAGGCCACGCTGGCTGCGGCTGTGATCTCCCCGGTACAGCCGGTCAAAGATCAGGGGCAAATCATGCGATGGGATGCCTGCCCCGGAATCCCGCACCCGGATTACCACCTTGTCAGCCTGACGGTCACAGTTAAGTTCTATGCGGCCACCGGTCGGCGTATGTTTCAGGCTGTTGTCCAGCAGATTGCCGATAACCTGCCGCATCCGGTCGATATCCGCCATCACCATAAGACCAGACGGGCCGGAAACAGAAACCGCAACCCCTTTTTCCTCCGCCACGTATTGGTACAGATCGACCACCCCGGCAAGAAACGAAACGACCTCAATGGGTTGCCGATGCAGCTTCATCACCCCTGTCTCCGCCTCGGAGATGTCCATCAGGGCGTTGAGCATGGTGATGATCCGCTCCGACTCTTCGGCGCAGTCCAGCAGGGCCTCGCGCAGAACCTCGGCCTTGTTGCCGGACTGCAAGGCGGTTTCGATCCCGGCCCGCAGGCGGGTCACCGGGGTGCGCAGATCATGGGCCACATTATCCAGAGCCGCCCGCATGCCGGTAATCAGCTGCTCGATCTTTTCCAGCATGGTGTTGAAGAGGCGGACCAGCTCGTCCAGTTCATCGCCGGTCTGCCGCAATGGCACCCTGGCGTCCATTTTGCCGATATCGATGCTGCGCACGACCTGAATGAGGTCGCGCACCGGCCGCAGGGAGCGGAAGGCCAGGAAGAAACCGCCGGCAAAACCAAAGATGATCATCGGCAGCATGATTCCCGCAAAAACCTCCCCGAAATAATCCAGGATTTTTTGCCGTTCCCCGGAACCCCTGCCGATCTGGAGCAGATATCCGCTCTTAAGCCGTCTGCCGGCAATCTCAAGGACATCGCCCCTTCCCTTCGCAGGAAGGGCGACCCAATCATCGCCGGCCCCCCCGCCCCCGCCGCGGAACAGCGGGGAAAAACCGCCGGCCAGATGACGCCATTCCGGCGGCAGGGTGACAATGAGCGACTGACCGGTGGGGTCGGCAACCCGCACAAAAAAACCCGCCTGGCTGTTGGCGGCATCCTCAAGACGGATCTCGGTTAGCAGGGACTGTAGCCCGCGCTGCTGCTCATGCAGGGTGTATTCATTGAGCCTGCCCAGGATGATGTTCCGATCCTTTTCCAGGATCGCGGCGCGCAGGGGGAAGTAGAGCAGGGCAAAAAGCAGGAGCGAGCTTGAGATAAAGATAAGGGAATACCACAGGGCCAGCCGGAAGCCCGTGGTTTTTGCCAGGCGTTTAATCGTTGCCAAGGGCATAGCCGACCCCGCGGATCGTCTGAATCAGCTTGCGCCCGAAATCCCGGTCGATTTTATTGCGCAGCCGGCAGATGAGCACATCCACCACATTGGTCTGGGGATCAAAATTATAATCCCAGACATGCTCCAGAATCATGGCCTTGGAAATGACCCGGCCCTGGTTGCCCATGAGATATTCGAGGAGGGAAAACTCCCTGGGCTGGAGATCAATCTTGCGGTCGTCCCTGTAAACCTCCCGCTTCAGTTTGTCCAGGGACAGATCCCCTACCCGCAGGGTCGTGGCTTCCGGCGCACTGCCTGCCCGGCGGATCAGGGCCTGCACCCTGGCCAGCAGCTCGGAAAAAGAAAACGGCTTGGTGAGATAATCGTCCCCTCCGGCCTGCAAGCCCTTGATCCGATCCTCAACCGAACGTTTGGCGCTGAGAATGATCACCGGCGTATTGACCTGCCGACGGCGGAGCTGATCAAGCAGGGCAAGGCCATCAAGCCTTGGCAGCATGATATCAAGAACAGCAAGGTCATAGGCGCCATCCAGCGCCCGGACAAGGCCATCCTCGCCATTGTCGGCGACATCAACGGAAAAACCCGCCTGCCGGAGCCCCATACTGATGAAGGAGGCAATTTTAGGATCATCTTCGACTACGAGTATGCGCATGGCCGCCTTATCCTGAAAAAATCCCAGTCGGCTCTCACCATCTGACAGCCGAGACCGCGGGTTCTGTCCATTGTCCGCTCACCCGGCGGGCCTGGACCTCAGCCGGAAACCTCTCGTAACAGTAGCAGGCCTGTGCCCAACCGGCAATCAGAACTTTGCCGGGGGAAAGAAGAGAACGGACGCCTTCCGCAAAAAGAATATGTGCGGGCAGGTCGGGCAGTATGGTATAGTCCTTGCCTTGTTGTTCCTCTTGTCCGGAACATGCCGGGATTCCCGTCGGCGAGACCTCTTTTCCCCACACAATGACCATGCCCCCAACCTTGCGCCCATATTTCTCCCGGCTGAAATCCCTTACGATAAACCGCTATGCCGCATTCCTGCTCTTTCTTCTCGGCTATACGGAGATTCTCCAGCAGCACGGCGGCCTGCCTTCATTGTTGCCGGCCTGGCGCCTGGAAATCCCCCTGCTCCTCTATCTCTATTTCTTTCTCAATCAGCTTCTCCGCAGATCACGCCTGCAACCGCTGGTGGCCGCGGCGCCGCTCGTCCTGTTTTACGGAGTGTTCGATGCCTACTACATCATGTTTGGCCGGATGTTGCGCATCACCGAAATAACCGAACTGCCGGAGATGTTTCAGGTGCTCCCCCCCCTGGCCATCGCCCTGATCGGGGCGCTGATCGGCCTTCCCCTGCTGGCCTTTCTCGCTTCCCTTGAATTGCGCACACGACGGGCGACCATGGCCATGGCCTCGCTGCCTCTCCTGGCGCTGTTGTTGATGGTGGAAATGACCCCGAATTTCTTCATAGCGGCTTTCCAGGAAAGCCAGCAGGAGATCGTCTTCTATTCCGACACGGCCAGCGCCCGCAACAACGGTCGCCTGAGCATGATGCTGTACAATGAGGCCAGGCGGAAAAGCTGCCGTGGAAAAATTGCCGGACATCAGATGAACCCCGCTTCCCTGATTGATTTCGACAAAGTGGTTGCCGGGCTCAAAGCCCAGCAGAAAAAAAGGAATATCCACCTGATCGTTCTTGAGAGCTTTCTGGACCCCGGGCTTTTGAAGGAAGCCCGATTTTCCCGCAACCCTGCCCATCCCGCCTTCAGCAAACTGCTTGCAAAAAAAGGGGGTATTTCCATCTCGCCGGTGTTTGCCGGGGGCACTGCCCAGGCCGAGTTCGAGGTTCTCTGCGGGGCTCCGGCCCTGCGGGAGTTTTCCGGCATTGAGTTCGATGTGTTCACCGGGGCCAAGACCACCTGTCTCCCCCATATTCTCTCCCAGGGCGGCTACGAGACCAACGCCACCAACTCCTACAAACCTGATTTCTTTAACTCAACCAACGCCTATACCGGGATTGGCTTTGAGAAAAGGTACTACCCGCAGGAATTCGCCGCAGGCTACGACACGTATTTCTCCACGGGGGATGTGACGGAGGAGGATTATATGTTCGATGGGGTGCTTTTCTCCCAGAACCTGGAATTCATCACCAGACGGATCAGGGAAAACCCGAAGCTCCCCATCTTCAACTATGTTATCGGCATGTACGGGCACAGCCCCCACGACCTCAACCTCGGCAAACGGCCAAAGATCATCGAAATGCTCGGGAAATTCCGGGACGAGGGGCTGGAGAAAGCCGTCAACCAGTACTACTACCGCACCGAGGCCATCGCCACCTTTGTAAAGGGGTTGATCGCGGCAGACCCGCAGTCGCTGATCATCCTGGTGAGCGACCATCTGCCAAGCCTCTCGGGAAGCCAAACCTACAAGGAACTCAACTATCTCGGCGGAACCGTGGAAGCCACCTTTCTCAACCGGATATTCATCATCGAAAACGGCCGCCCTGTGCGGCAGAACACCATCCATCATTTCGACATTCCCCGCATCATCCTCAACTACGCGACCAGGGGGAAATACTGCCAGGAACATGACTGCAACTTCACGACCCACGACACCCCGGTTGCCAGAAACGCTTACCGGGACGACTACCTGGACATCATGTCCCAGGCCATGGACGCCGCCTCAGCCATCCGCATGATCGGCTCAAAGACGCAGTGCGTGCAATAAGGACGCTCACCCCACGGTCGGGTAGGAGGCGGGGGCACCCCGCCGTTCTCCCACACCACCGGACGTGCGGTTCCGCATCCGGCGGTTCATGAAAAACACTGGAATCGTCGCACCATATCGAGCAGCGACACCAGACCCCAAACGATCATGGGCCACGCACCTTCTTCCTGCAACCCCGCTTTCATCGGGTTCATCGCGCGGACATGGGCGCGTTTCCACTGTCGCCACAAGCATGCAGCGCAGTTTGCGCCGCAGCCGGCCATCGAAGTCCTCCAACACGCCCTTGGTCTGGGTCAGCTTGAAGTAGGCTGCCCGACCGCGGAGCACCGGATTCAACTCCCCGATGGCGCCAGCCACACTGCGCCCACGCGCACCTCTTCGTCAGGCCAGCGCTTCGGGGTCTCGCGCTGCTCGCTTACCTGCCTTCGGCCTCCTTCAGATCCGCAGTCACCCGCGACACCCTCGGAGTCTGCGCTTACCTGCCGTTCGGCCAACTCTTCCCCTTGCCGGGCGAGGAGAGGACTTGCATCTCCAACTGAGTGCGCCCTGCCGGGCGCACCAAAAAAAAGGGAGGCCCGGCAACCGGAAACCTCCCCTTTCATTTCTCAGATATGGTACTGCTTACTGCTCTTACTGCCTAGTACACATGTAACGTTTTTCATTTCGCATCCCCCTCCCTTGACGGGAGGTGGTTAGGGGGTGGGTGAAGCAACAATTGGGCGCCTACATGACGACTCCCCCCCCACCCTAACCCTCCCCCCCAAGGGGGGAGGGAAGTAATTTGAGTGTCGATTTAAGTGTTACAAGGTACTAGTACACATGGCAGGTCGTGCAGACGTAGCCCTTCGGGAGATGCTTCTTATGCACGCTCGCGGAACTTGCAGATTCCAGACTGTGGCAGGTCTTGCACAGAGTCGAGGTCGGGCTCTTCAGGCCAACCGGGGTTTTGCTATGACACGTCCAACATTTCAACTTGCTCCGATGCTTGGAATGCGCCGACTCCCAGCTCAGCGATTTTTTGCTGTGACACATGGTGCAGGCTTTCGCCGAGGTCGGAAGCTCGTGGTAGCCCAGACTGGTAAAAGGAACCATCAGGTTGTTATGGCCGTTTAAAGTGCCATGACACTCAGCGCATTTCGGCGCCAAGGTCTTCGGATCAACACCGTGGGTGACGAGCATCTCGGCATTAGCGTTCACATAGGTGTAGCTGCCGGTCATGCCCTGGGCCTCCATGCCTTTCTGCACGGCCTGGTTATAATCGCCGGTCATGAACATCCAGAGGATCGCGGGCGGAACCATCCGGCCGTCCGCCATGATGGGCATGATCGTCTTGTGATTTTTGATGGGCACGATCTTGGACTTGCCATCAAAGATCTTCCCGTTTGCCCTGGCCATGGTGTAGCTGCCGTCGGCATTGGGGACGATGGTTTCGCCGACATTGTACACATAGGAGGTGCCGTCAAAGAAACGGTACTCCGGTTTCACGTTGGAGGCCTTGACCTCCTCGCCGATAAAGCCACCCTGCCCGCCAAGCTGGGCCGGATTCCATACCGGGATACGGAAATCGCGGGACATCTCCGTGGCGCCGCCCTTGCCAAAGGTCTTGATATGGCAAGTCTGACAGGCTACCTGGCCTGCAGCGTGGCGGTTCATATTGGTACCGGTGGTGGAGCTGCTGTGCGGCGCGGTGCCATGGCAATCCGTACACTTCGGATCAGATGCCTCGGTCTGGCGCAGGTCAATACCACGGCCGGCAATCTTGTGTCCGCTGACGGCATGGCAGGAAGAACAGGTGAGGTTTCCACGGGTCGTGGACATATGCACATCCTGGGTGTCGGTGGGAGCCGAAGTATTCAGGCCGATATCGCCGCGCTTGGTCCAGTCCGCGCCCCCGGCCGTGGCATGACAGCGCAGGCAGGATTTCCGGGTGGGTTTATGGACGTTCTGGGCGACGTCAACCATGGTGGTGCCTGCCGGCATGGCCGCATAGTTGGGCTCGGTGAAAAAATTGCCATCGGCGTCGGTCAGGCCGAAGATATAGGTCTTGATCTGGCCCAGGATGTTGGTCACGGTCAGGGTCTTGGTCGGGTCCATGGTGAATTTCCGCATATAGGTGTCGCTATGACACATGAGACAATCCACATCATTTACCGAAGGCGCATGCGGGGCATTGCCGTCGGCCCGCACGTGACAGATGAAACAGGTATTCCCGGAAGACATGGCATAGGTGCAGAAGGTGTTGATTCCCTTCACCGCCTTGCCCAGCGTCTGGTTGGGGGCGTTGGTCAGCTCCGGAGTGGGGCCGGACCATTTCATGTGCAGGCTGTTGAGCATGTCCTGGGCCTGCACAGGATGGCAGGCGATACAGGTGGACGGTCCATTGTATGACGTGATGCCCGCGTGGGCCGGAAGGACCACCGCCTGGGCCTGTGTGACTCCGCACAGGATTGCCAGTGCGGAGGCCGCAAACAGAAATTTCTTCATAAATGTCTCCCCTTGCTTTTTTTTTTACAAAAAATTTTCCTTCCTCTTTTCCGCTACAACCCTGCGCCTCACCTCCTTATTTATCTCTTGGCGGCTGTGTTGGCGGGGCAGAATCGGCCTCAATCCTCATGGCGGGAAAGCACGCATTACGCCCCAACCGTATTGGGAAATATACCCAACCAGGTAATTGATTACCATCCGCGCCATTTTGCCGCAACAAAAAAAATAGGGAGAGAACCTGACAACCGGGTTCTCTCCCTATCACTGCTCAGATACGGTACTGCTTACCGCCTGGAACACATGGCCGGTCGTGCAGACGTAGCCTTTCGGGAGATGTTTCTTATGCACGCTCGCAGAGCTTGCAGACTCCAGACTGTGGCAGGTCTTGCACAGAGTCGAGGTCGGGCTCTTCAGGCCCTTCGGGGTTTTGCTATGACACATGGCCGTGGCCGGGTCAGCCGTTGTTTTCCTCTTAACAGTTGGCGACAGGAAAATCCCCTCCGCATAAAAAAAGAGGGACGCGCCCAGCCGCCCTCTTTTTTTTTACCCATCTATAAATGGCTGTAACTACCTGCCCCTAGTGCCATGTAACGTTTTTCATTTCGCATCCCCCTCCCTTGACGGGAGGGGGTTAGGGGGTGGGTGAAGCAACAATTGGGCGTCTGCATGACGACTCCCCCCCACCCTAACCCTCCCCCCCAAGGGGGGGGGAACTAATTTGAGTGTCGATTTAAGTGTTACAATGTACTAGTATTGTATCAATCAGCTCCTCGCTCACCGCATCGGTGATGACAACCTTGCCGATCTCCGTGGGCAGCACAAAAAATGGCCGTCCTCCCACGGTTTTCTTGTCTGTTTTCAGGAAGGACTTGATCTGTTGCGGAGAAAATTCCGGCGGAATCTCCGTTGGCAAGCCGTAATCGGCGATGAGCCGACATACCGTCTCGGCCTGATCCTTGGCGAAAATCCCCTTGCCCGCCGCCAGCCGACAGGCAGCCACCATCCCCAAGCCAACCGCCATACCGTGGGCCATGGCATAGTTGGAGGCAGCCTCCACCGCATGCCCCAAAGTGTGGCCGAAATTCAAAATCCGCCGCAAATCGGCCTCGCGCTCGTCGGCAGCCACCACCGCGGCCTTGATCGCACAACAGCGGGCGATCACCTCTTCGAGCACAGCCAAATCCCTGGCCAGGATGGCCTGCCGCTGTTCGGCAAGA
>JAJZSH010000052.1 GCA_021822005.1 Deltaproteobacteria bacterium
ACCCTGACCGCCACCCCGATTCCCCGCACCCTGCAACTCTCCCTGCTCAGTATCCGCGACCTTTCCGTGATCAGCTCGCCGCCCGAGTTCCGGCGACCGGTGAAAACCTTTGTGGCCCGCGATGACGAGCTGGTGATCAAGGAGGCCGTGGTGAGGGAGCTGCAACGGGGAGGACAGGTTTTTCTCGTCCACAACCGGGTCCATTCCATCCAGGAAATGGCCTCCAGGGTGCAGAAGCTGGTCCCTGAAGCACGATTGGCCGTGGCCCATGGCCAGATGCCGGGGAAGGCCCTTGAGGAAATCATGGTCCGTTTTGTCAAGCGGGAGATCGATGTGCTGGTCTGCACCACCATTATTGAATCCGGTCTCGATATCCCCAATGCCAACACCATTGTCATCACCAGGGCGGACCGGCTTGGCCTGGCCGAAATCTACCAGCTTCGCGGCAGGGTGGGGCGGTCTCGGGAGCAGGCCTATGCCTATCTGCTGGTCCCCTCCCTGGACGGTCTGTCCAAGGATGCCCAGCAGCGTCTGCGGGCGCTCATGGATTACAACGAGCTTGGCGGCGGCTTCAAACTGGCAATGAGTGACCTGCAGATCCGGGGGGGAGGCAATATCCTGGGAATCTCGCAAAGCGGCAACATTGCCGCGGTGGGCTACGACCTGTACCTTGAGCTGCTGCAACAGACTGTTCTCGATTTGAAGCGAAAAGGCGCTACGGTGGAACACCCCCCCGAGCAGATCGAGCCTGAAATCAATCTCAAGCTTTCGGCCTTTCTCCCGGAACGCTATATCCCCGCGACAGAACAGCGCTATATCGCCTACCGCCGCCTGACCAACGCGGAGCAGGTGGAAGAGCTGATGGACCTCAGGGATGAATTTGCCGACCGCTATGGCCGGCTTCCCCAGGAGGCGCTCAACCTGTTTGAGGTGCTGGCCCTGAAAACCTTGCTCCGACACCTGTGGATCAGCAAGCTGGAGCAGGGGCCTGCCAATCTTGTTTTCTCCTTCCATGAAAAAACCCCGGTGACCCCGGAAAAAATCATGCGTCTGCTTGAAAAATACAAGGATCAGGCGCGCTTCACCCCCGAGGCCCGGTTGATCGTCACAACTGAACCTGGCGCCCTGCCGGAGCAAACGCTCCGGAACGCGCAAAATATTCTTGCCTTGCTCGCGGAAGATGACATTTGAAAATGACTGTGGTAAAATTTATCGGCTATGAAGTCAAATAAGATTAAAAACAATATTTTCAAACTGTTATGAGTGTGTCAGTGAAATTTCCCTTACATGTTTTATGCGCGGCCCTGTGCCTTCTCGCTTGTTTCCATCCGCCCGTTGCCCGGGCGGAGATGGTGGACCGCATCATCGCCATTGTCAACGATGATGTCATTACCTTTACCGATCTCAATCGGGAAGGGGCGGCGCTGTTCCGCCGGATCACCCAGGAGGCTCCGCCGGAACAGATCGAAAGGGCCTTGTTGCAGGCCAGGGAGGAGATGCTTTCCAGCCTCATTGATAAGCTCATTGTCGCACAGCGGGCCAAGAAGCTGGGGATTTCGGTGGGTGACCCCGAGGTGGACAACGCGATCAGGAATATCATCGAGCGCAACAAGACCACCGCGGAAAAGTTCTGGCAGCAGATGGCGCTCATGGGTTCCAGCGAGCATGACTACCGGCAGCTTATCAGAAGCCAGATCCTGCAGGACAGACTGATCGATTACGAAATTCGTTCACGGGTTGTGGTGAATGAGGAGCGGATACGTGAATTTTACGAAAAAAATTATGCCCGGAAAATGAAGGAAGACGCCTATCATGTTTTGCAGATGGGTTTTGCCTGGAGGGAAAATACCCAGGCGGCAAAGGACGAGGCCCGGCGGCGGGCTGAAGAGGCTCGGCAGCAGGCTCTTGCCGGACAGGATTTCCGCTCCCTGGCGCAGCAGTCTTCCGATCTGCCTTCGGCCAAGGATGGGGGAGATATCGGGGTCTTTAAAAAGTCGGAAATGGCGGCCTACATGAAAACAGGCATTCTCGGCCTGCAGGCGGGACAGATAAGCGCCATTCAGGAGACTCCGGCCGGGTACCAGTTTTTCAAACTTCTTTCCGACCGGGGAGATGTCGGTCTTCAGGCTTCATACGAGACAGTGAAAGAGCAGATCAGGCAGCGTCTGTATGAGGAGGCGTTGAAAAGCCAGTTTCAGAAATGGGTAAAAGAGCTTCGCGATCAGGCGTATATCAAAAAAATACTTTAGGAGCCGTTGCGGAATAACCATCGCCGTTAACAGCAGCGTAAGCGGCGCTGCTGCCGTTCGTGCCATTTAAATGGCACGGTTTTTTAGTACAACGGCTTAGTCTAGTCTGTCCCAATAACCTCTGGATAAGGGATGTCTCTCATGACCAAGGACTCAACATCTGCTGATGATGCAACCGGCCAACCTGCAGCTTTATCACGATCCGATGAAACCCTTGGCAGCTTTCTGAAAAAACATCGACAAAGTCAGGGAAAAGACCTCGATGAAATCGCGAAAAAGACGCGCATTCATGCCTCAACTCTTCGGGCCATTGAGGAGGACAATCCCAAGGCTCTGCCCGCGGAGGTTTTCGCCCGGGGTTTTATAAAAAATTATGCGCAGTATCTTGGCCTTGATCCCAACGAGGCCTTGGCCTGGTATATCGAGCAGAATGCTGGAGAAGCCAGGCCAACGGAAAAAATCAATGTCCAGGAGGTTCTTGCCGGCGAGGCTCTGGCCGAGGTCCAGACCTTCCCGGTGGGGCGTTTCATCGCCTTTTTTATTGTCGCGGGCGTTCTTTTCCTTGCCGGGTATCTGGTCCTTGGTTTTTTAAATTCGTCCGCCCCTCCAGCCGATATTTCCACGAAAGGCGCGATTCCTCAGGCCCTGGTTGAACAGCAACCGCCACTGCCCGCGCCGGTGACCGGCGCGCCAGGGGCAGAACCCGGCGCCGGGAACGTGGGGACAGAGCAGGCGCCACCTGTGACGCAGGGTGGAACACAGAATCCGGCGCTTTCCCTGCCTGGGGCCGGCCCTGAAAAAACAGGACAGGAAGAGAAGAAGGCCCTATCCTTGCCAGAAAAGACCGGACAGGGAGTGGAAACCCAGAAGGTTGATGGGGAGCAGGGCCTCGGAGTTAAAAAAAAAACAGATGACCTTAAGCCCGTAATTGTTCCGCAGGCCTTCAAGGAGAAGCCGGGGCAGATTCCGGAGCGTCAGGAGGTGACCAGGCCAGCTCCCGCATCGCCCGCACCGGTTGTTTCGCCAACGCCTTCCCTGGTAAAAGCCCCGGGGATGAATTATGTCCTGGAAGTGAAGTTCACCGAGACGACCTGGCTCTCCGTGCAGATAGACAAGGAAAAAAAGAAATCATCCATTTACCAGCCCGGGGATCATGCGGTCTGGCAGGCGGAAAAAAAGATTTCCCTTTTTGTCGGGAACGCCGGAGGCGTCGTCCTCACACTGAACGGCAAGCCGGTCCCGTCCATCGGCAAGTCAATGGAAAGCGCCCGGGTTTCCTTCCCGGCTGAATAGTCACAGCGAGAGCAGATGTCCTTGCAGCAAAGCCCGGCCATTGTGCTCCAGGTTAAAGATCACGGTGATTCTGACAAGATTGTCACCCTGTACACCCTGGAGCACGGCAAAATCGTGCTTATCGCCAAGGGCGCCAAGCGCAGCAAGAAACGTTTTGTCAACAAGCTTGAGCTGTTTTCCCTCCTCGCCATCCATTTTGCCCCAAGCCGTCACAGTTCGCTCATGCGCCTGGATCAGGCCGATTTGCTGAACTCCTTCCCCAGGCTGCGGGAAAACTATGAACTGTACATCGCCGCCTCTCTCCTCTGCGAACTTGTCCTGCACTGGACCAGGGAGCATGACAGTGACGAAGAGCTTTTCCGGTTGCTTGTCTGGGCGCTGGAGGGGCTGTCCATGGCGGGGGGGGCTGTCAACCGCACGATCATTTTCTTTCACGTCAGAATGCTGGATATCCTCGGGTATCGTCCCGACCTGACAGGCTGTCTTGATTGCCGTGTCCTTGGCGCACCTGGGGTTTTGTACCGTTTCAGCCCCTTGCGCAACGGGCTGGTTTGCAGCCGTTGTGAACCCCAGGCCACGGTGAGCTCCCAGCCGCTTTCCATCCAGACCATCCAATTGCTGCGCAGGGTTCAGGACATGGAACAAGGCAAGCTGGAGCGGCTCCATTTTTCCTTGGCGGCCACTCGGGAGGCCATTGCCCTGCTGAGACGGTACGACCACCATCTGTTGCAGCGGGAGGTGCAGTCCTGGAGTTTTCTCGGCTGAGAGTAACTGTCCAGCAGCACCACATCTGCTTTGTCATCGGCTTGCTCATGTGCAACAGCACACTTCGCAAGCCTCTTTCGCGCATCTGTGGCACTGCTGAACAGTTACAGTTCGGGGGATGCCTTGGGCGGGATAATAGTCCCTGAGTTGATTGCTTATTCCGTCTTGATTTTCTGGAGGAGCCAGGCCATGTTGCGTCCCAGGTCGCGCATGGTTTTCATGCCTTCCTCGTCGTTGGCCACCTCGCCCGGTTCCCTGCCGATGCCGATGTTCCAGTAAGAGGAGCCCACCACGATCATCTGACCGATCAGGAAAAAGGCGTTGAGGGAGTTGAACACCTGATAGGCGCCGGCCCGGCGGACCGCGACCACCCCGGCCCCGGCCTTGCGTTTGAACAGATCGCCGTTGGCCCGGGAAACCATGCCGCACCGCTCGATCAAGGCCTTCATCCCTGCGGAGACATCGGCGAAGTAGGTGGGGGAACCCAGGAGGATGCCATCCGCCGCGATCATCTTTGTTAGGCAGTCGTTGATGATGTCCTTTTCCACGGCGCAGCGGCTGTCTTTGTTCTTGAAACACTGGTAGCAGGCGATGCAGCCTAAGATCGGCTGGCCTGACAACTCGACCAGTTCAGTGTCGATCCCTTGCAGAGACAGCTCTTCCAAAGCGGTATTCAACAATTTCGCGGTATTCCCTCCCTTGCGGGCGCTCCCGTTAAAAGCGACGACTTTCATGGCATCCTCCTCATGTGTTTTCATCCCGCTGTGCCGGGGTCGTTATGCGGCGTTTAAGGGTGTGTGTGCCATGATATTGTAATCGAGATTGTAAAGGACAGGAAAGACTTTTGAGAAAAAACCAGCCGGGGAAGAGCCCCGGCTGGTTCGCATGGGGAAATTTTACTTCCAGCAATAGGACATTTCCGTTTCGCTTCGCCAGCTGTCCCAGAGATAGGCATCCTCCCGTTGTTGGGCGATTATCCGGAAGGCATGGCGCACCTGCTCCTCAAAGAAGCTGCAGTAAGGGCTCGGCGCATTGATGTCGCCGGACACCTTGTAAATCTCGGCAGGGCAAGGCGCCCCGCAGAAATGCCGGATGGCGCACCCTGCGCAGGGCAGGATTTTTTCCACCTTCCTGTTCGTCACCTCCTGGAAGGGCTTGCTTGCAAGAATAACGGCAGGATCATCACGGAAGATGTTTCCGCCGGAAAACTCGTTCATGCCGATGAATTCGCTGCACGGCACGACCTCGCCGTCAGCGGCAACGGCAAAAAAACAACGACCGCCTCCGCAGGGAGAGATGTCGCACATCAGCCTGCGGCCGGTTGGACCGATAACTCCGGCCAGGACATTGGCGAAGTTGGCGATGACCAGCTTTCTGCCGGTTTGTTCAAAAAGCCCAAAAGACCGGTCCAGCGCCCGGATGAAGGCTTCGGCCAGGACGTGGTTGTCCGGTTTCAGGTCGAGCCCCCCCTGGCGTGTACAGCGCACCGGATTGAGCATGACCACCCGCACCCCCAGCCCGTGGTAAAAGTCCACCATCTCGGTCAAGGTGTGCACGTTGGCTTGGGTCACGGTGGTTATGACATTCAGGGCCGGATAATCAACGAGTTTTTTGATCACCGAAACAACCGTGTCATAAAATCCGTTGCCTTGCCAGTTTTTCCTGGTGCGGTTGGCGATCTCTGCGGTGGGGGCATCCAGGGACAGGCCGATGCCGACTCTGTGCTCCCTCAAGAAACTGATTGCCGTGTCGTCGAGCAGGGTGGCGTTGGTCTGGATGCCGAACCGGAAGTCGTCCTTAAAGCGCGCAATCGCGGCAAACACGGCATCCCGGGCAACCATGGGTTCGCTGCCGTGAAAGATAAGCTGCGGTTTTATCCCCTGTGGTAAAATCCGCCGGAAGTGTTGCAGCAGCCGCTCAAGGGCGAGCATCAGCCGTTCCTTCCCCATGTCGATCCCGTTTTTGCGCATCTCTTCGGGGAGGTAGCAATAGCTGCAGTTCAGGTTGCAGCGTTCGGTGGGGTTCAGGTAGGCGGCGGAGAGCTGCAGACCTGAGCGCAGGTGATTCATTTCCGTCTGAAACTCCGGCGCCCGGGCCATGAAGTCTTCGACCATGGAGCCAGCCAGGGCCTGGGGCAGCTCATGACGGTCAACCAGGGCCCAGTAGGCCGTGTCCGCCTCGACAACCGCAACCCGTTCAGGATCGCCGATCTCCAGCACGGAAAAATTCGGGCCATGGCCGGTGTTGGCGAAAATGGTCGCCGCTGTCTGTCTGTGTGCCTGTTCCATCACTTGCCGGTGTCCTCTGGTGTTGTCTCAGCGCTGGGGGCGAGCAGGATATAATGGGAAAGGCCGGTTCCCTGGCCGATCAGATTGCAGCGCCGACGGTACGAAATGATCTGTTTCTGTGCTTTCATGGTGTTCTCCTCTTTATTGTTGACCTGCGTGCATAAAAAAACCCGGAGCAACCCCATGGGGAGCCACTCCGGGTTCTGTTTCCATTGGAATACCCAGACGAACAGCAATACGTACGTGAGAAACATTATCACCAGGTCTTCTGGCTTTCGGATCGTCTGCTGGTCTGCGGCCTTCCCCCCAAGGTATGCCTTGGGAGTGACCGGGAAATTCCCTGTGCCGACCAGCATCCCCGATTACAGCGGCGGGACCGCCACGGATTTGCACCGTGTTCCGGGATGATGAAATGTTTGGTCTTTTTTTCTATAAACTCCTTTTTTTATGGCTTGTCAAGTGGGGCTGTTTAGAATTTCGGGGATAGAAATATGACGATCAGCACTTAAACTTGAAAAACTTAGGGTTATACGCCCATGGCGGAAAAGCGGGCAGTTATCCTGTCATCTCAGGTGGGCAATTGTCTTTAAATCGGGATAAGATCGCAAGCCGTCCTTGACTGTGATCCGAAAGTTGGTTATTTTTCCAGGTTAAAGCGAGAGTGGCGGAATTGGTAGACGCACTGGTCTTAGGAACCAGCGCCTTTGGTATGGGGGTTCGACTCCCCCCTCTCGCACCAACAAAAAACAACTCCGGCTCGAATGCCGAAGTACAGGCAGATATCTCATCCATACCGTGAGGAGAAAACCTCAAAGCCGTTCCGTCACTGTATGACTGTGTTGTTGAAAATGTTTGAGACAAGGAAGGTGTTGCATGCAGATCAATGTCGAAGATGTAAGTCCGCTTACCAAAAAAATGACGATAACCCTGCCGGAAGTCCAGGTTGCCCAGGAGTTGGAGTCCGCCTATAAGAAACTGAACTCCGAAGTTTCACTGAAAGGGTTTCGGAAGGGCAAGGTGCCCCGTCAGGTGCTGGAAAAAAATTATCGGCCAAAGGTTGAGTATGACGTGGCGGAAAAGTTGATTCAGGGCACCTATTTTGACGCCCTTGAGACAAGCAGGATCGATGCGGTTGTGCATCCGGACATCCGTGAACAGAAATTTGCCGAGAACGGCACCTTTGTCTACACCGCGGAGGTGGATGTCCGGCCCCGGTTTGAACTGGCGGAGTATAAGGGCCTTGAGATCGAACAGACCGCGCTTGAGGTGACAGACGAGGAAATTTCCCAGGAGCTTGAGGCGCTGCGCAAGCAGATGGCCCCTCTGCAAAGCGTTGAAGACCGCACCATTGAGAAGGGCTACCTGGCCGTGGTTGATTTCCAGTGCTACCATAACGGCAACCCCATCAAGCAGGTGGTTGGAGAAAATTATTCGGTGGATGTGGGCTCCGGCCAGTATGGAAAAGAGTTTGAAGAGAAACTCCTTGGCTTGAAAAAAGGCGAGGAGGCTTCTCAGGAAATAGATTTTCCTGCAAATTTCGCCAATCCGATCCTGGCGGGCAAGAAGGTGGAGTTCAAGATCAATGTCAAGGATGTCAAGGAACGCGTGCTGCCTGCTCTTGATGATGAATTTGCCAGGGAGGTGGGCGAGGACTTCGCCGGCCTGGAGGCGCTCAAAACCCATATCCGTGAAAAAAAGCTGCAGGCCAAGAAGGATGCCCAGCGGGGCGATCTCACCGACAAGTTGATGAAGGTGCTGATCGAAACCCATGATTTTGAGATCCCGCCTCGGCTGGTGGCCTATGAAATAGAGGCAATGATCAAGGAGCTGGAAAGCAATCTGGAGCGGCAGGGAGTGACTCTGGAAGCTGCCGGGTTCAACAGGGATGCCCTGGTCGAACAGTATAAGCTTGCGGCTCAGGCACGGGTCAAGGGCGATTTCCTTTTGAAGAAGGTCGCGGAAAAGGAAGGGCTCAAGCTGGAAAATGAAGACATCGACAAAGGCTTTAAGCGCATTTCCGAACAGTACAACATGCCGGTCAGCGAAGTGAAAAAATATTTTTCCAGCAGGGATGATCTGCTGCCCTTCATGGCGGAGCTGTTGAACGAAAAAATCTTAAGTTTCCTGCTTGACGCAGCCAGGATGAAAATCGTGCCGGCTGCTGCCCAGGGTGTGAGTGATCCCCAGTAACTTCTTGAAGGAGCATGTTTATGAATCTCGTCCCCATGGTTGTTGAGCAGAGTCCCCGCGGAGAGCGGGCCTATGATATCTATTCCCGGCTGTTGAAAGAGCGGATTATTTTTTTGGGTTCGGCCATAAATGACGATATAGCCAACATAGTCATCGCCCAGATCCTTTTTCTGGAAGCCGATGATCCGGACAAGGATATCACCTTTTATATCAACTCCCCCGGGGGAGTCGTGACGGCAGGCATGGCTATTTATGATACAATGCACTATGTGAAGTGTGATATCGCCACCCTGTGCATGGGGCAGGCGGCCAGCATGGGCGCGGTGCTCCTCGCCGCCGGCACGGAGGGAAAACGGTATGCGCTGCCGAATTCCCGGATCATGCTGCACCAACCCATGGGTGGTTTTCAGGGGCAGGCCAGCGATATTGATATCCACGCCAAGGAGATTCTGCGGATGCGGCAGGCCCTGAACTCCATTCTGGCGCGGCACACCAAGCAAAAGCTCAAGAAGATTCAAGTTGACACAGACCGGGATTTTTTCATGGGCGCCGAGGAAGCCAAGGCCTATGGCATAATTGACAAGGTTCTGCTGCAGCGGACGAATCCTGAAGAGGAGAGTGGCCATGGCAAAAGATCATAATGGCGAAGTGGAAGTCACCTGTTCCTTTTGCGGCAAAAGCCAGGATGAGGTCAGGAAGCTGATCGCCGGGCCGACGGTGTATATCTGCAACGAGTGCATCGATCTGTGCAATGAGATCGTCAGCGAGGACCGGCAGCAGGCGCTGGAATTGCCGTTGGAGGCTTCGGCCCTCAAGCCTTATGACATCAAGGCCCACCTTGATGAGTATGTGATCGGTCAAGAAAAGGCCAAAAAGGTTCTCGCGGTCGCGGTGCACAATCATTACAAGCGGATAGAGGCCCAGGGAAGCGGCGACGGCAGCGAGGTCGAATTGCAGAAGAGCAATATCCTGCTGGTCGGCCCCACCGGCTGTGGCAAGACGCTTCTGGCCCAGACCCTGGCGAAGATCCTCAATGTCCCCTTTGCCATGGCCGACGCCACCACCCTGACCGAGGCCGGTTATGTCGGGGAAGATGTGGAGAATATTCTGGTCAATCTTCTCCAGGCCGCGGATCACGATATCCAGCGGGCCAGTCGCGGCATTATCTATATCGATGAAATCGACAAGATCGCCCGTAAATCAGACAGCGCCTCCATCACCCGCGATGTTTCCGGCGAAGGGGTGCAGCAGGCTCTGCTGAAGATCATCGAGGGGACCGTGGCCAGTGTTCCCCCCAAGGGTGGGCGCAAGCATCCGCAGCAGGAATATATCAAGATTGATACCACCAATATTCTGTTTATCTGCGGCGGGGCCTTTGTCGGGCTTGATGGCGTGATCAGGCAGCGGACCGGCACCAAGTCCATGGGGTTTGGGGCCAGGGTTGTCGGCAAGCCGAAAAAGACGGTGGGAGACATCCTGGCCCAGGTGCAGGCGGAAGATCTGCTGCGTTTTGGCCTGATTCCGGAACTGGTTGGCCGCCTGCCGGTGGTGGCGACCATGGAGGAGCTGGATGAGGAGGATATGGTCCGCGTTCTGCGTGTGCCAAAAAATGCGCTGACCAAGCAGTATGAGCGTCTTTTTGCCTTTGACAATATCCGGCTGCGCTTCACCGAGGGCGCGCTCAAGGCCATCGCCCAGCAGGCGATCAAGAGAAAGTCCGGAGCCCGTGGCTTGAGAACGGTCATGGAGCAGGCGATGCTTGATATCATGTACGAATTGCCCTCCAAGGAAAACGTGCGGGAATGCGTCATCAGCGAGCAGGTGGTGCTGAACGGCGATTATCCGGTGATTTTGTACGATAACGACGCGGAAGCAAAGAAAAGCGCCTGAACCGGCGAGCAGTCTGTTAACCCATTACGGTTACATTGAACATTATGGCAGAGTTTGATCCTGAGCAGAAAGTTGCATATCCGATGATGCCCTTGCGGGACATCGTGATCTTCCCTTATATGGTGGCGCCGTTGGTGGTTGGCAGGGAGCGCTCCATAAAGGCTCTTGAAGAGGCGATGGCCAAGCGTTCCGAGATTTTTCTGGTAACGCAGAAAGACGCGGCCGAGGATGATCCAACCGAGGAGAGCGTGCATGCGGTGGGAACCGTTGCCACGGTCATGCAACTGCTCCGTCTGCCGGATGGCACGATCAAGGCCCTGGTCGAAGGCAAAAGAAGGGGCAGGATCATAAAGCACCTGCCCAATCCCGGCTATTTTGTTGTGCAGCTTGAAGGCGAAGAGGCAGAGGACGAGGGGGGGCTTGAAGCAATCGCCTATGTGCGGGAGATCCAGGCAAGTTTCAAGGAGTATGTCAAATACAACAAAAAGGTGCCGGCCGAGGTTATCAAATCCCTGGCCCGCATTGAGAGGCCCGCAAAATTTGTGGATGTCCTGGCCGCGCATCTGCCCCTGAATGTGCAGGAAAAACAGGGAATCCTGGCGAATTTTTCGGTTGTTGAGCGGCTGGAACAGGTATTGGCCCTTATCCATAAGGAAATTGAGATCGCCGAGCTTGAGGAGGTTATCCGGGCCCGGGTGAAGAAGAAAATGGATAAGACCCAGAAGGATTACTTCCTTGCGGAGCAACTTCGTGCCATCCAGAAAGAGATGGGGAGCGCCGAGGATGCCTCTTCCGAGCTTGAGACGCTGGACAAGGCGATACAGGAGAAAAACCTGCCCGAGGCGGCTCGCGCCAAGCTGGAGCAGGAATTCAAGAAGCTGAAGATGATGCCGGCCATGTCGGCCGAGGCCACGGTGGTCCGGAATTATATCGACTGCATACTCAGCCTGCCCTGGCGGGAAAAAACCGAAGAGAAGATCGATATCCGGGCGGCGGAGGAAATCCTTGCCCAGGACCACCATGGTCTTTTGAAGCCCAAGGAACGGATCCTTGAATATCTTGCCGTGCAGGCCCAGGTTGAGAAAATCAAGGGACCGATTCTCTGCCTGGTTGGTCCGCCCGGAGTGGGGAAAACCTCGCTGTGCAAGTCTCTGGCCCGTGCCATGGGGCGCAAGTTCGTCCGGCTCTCTCTCGGCGGTGTCCGTGACGAGGCCGAGATCCGCGGGCACCGGCGCACCTATATCGGGGCCTTGCCGGGGAAGATTATTCAGTCCATGCAGAAGGCCAGGGTCGTGAATCCGGTTATCTGTCTTGATGAGGTGGACAAGATGAGCGTGGATTTCCGGGGGGATCCTTCCGCCGCCCTGTTGGAGGTGCTGGACCCGGAGCAGAATGTCGCTTTCAACGATCATTATCTTGATCTCGACTATGACCTGTCCGGGGTTTTTTTCGTGACCACCGCCAACAATCTGCACGCAATCCCGGCCCCGCTTCAGGATCGGATGGAGGTAATCAAGCTCAATGGCTATACGGAAGAGGATAAGCTGAACATCGCCCAGGGTTTTCTGGTGCCGAAGCAACTGGAGGCCAACGGCTTCGGGCGGGAGGACATTACCTTCAACGATGGTGCGATCCTTGAGATTATCCGGAGATACACCCGGGAGGCAGGGGTACGGAATCTTGAGCGCAGCATTGCCTCGGTCTGTCGCAAGGTGGCCCGGGACCGGCAGAAGAAAAAGACGGACAAGCGATATCGGCTGAACGATGCGGCCATCGCCAAGTATCTGGGCGGGGTCAGGTACCGTTTCGGTCTGGCCGAGGAACGGGATAAGGTTGGGCTCACCACCGGTCTGGCCTGGACCGAGGTGGGAGGCGAGTTGCTGCAGATCGAAACGGCCCTGATGCCTGGGAAAGGGAATCTGACCGTGACCGGAAAGCTTGGCGACGTCATGCAGGAATCGGCCCAGGCGGCTTTGAGCTATGTGCGGACCCGGGCCTTGCAGCTTGGCCTGTTGCCTGATTTTTATCAGAAACTTGATATCCATATCCATGTGCCGGAAGGGGCCATTCCCAAGGATGGGCCGTCTGCCGGGATTACCATGGCGACCTCGATGGTTTCCGCCTTGCTCAAGCTTCCGGTCCGGCGGGATATCGCCATGACCGGCGAGATTACCCTGCGTGGCAGGATCTTGCCCATTGGCGGGCTCACCGAAAAACTCCTTGCCGCGCGACGGGGGAATATCAAGCATGTTCTGATTCCTCGGGAGAATGAAGCTGATCTTAACGAAATACCGGGAAAGATCCTCAAGGATCTCACCGTGGAACTGGTTGAGCATGTGGACGAAGTCCTGGCTAAGGCCTTGGTGCTCAAGGAGGGGGATATTCTTTTTAAAGATATTCCTTTTGGCGGCTTTGGCGTGGAAGGTGTGCTTCCCTCAAGCAATGTGGCTCATTAGCAGCGGGGGTGCTTTTTCCTGCAGACGGGAGAGGGATGCAGCCGAGCCTGCGGCTTTTATTTTTGTTGAAATCGCAAAAAAAGCCGCGATTACAACAGTGGCACTTTGTAACTTTTTGAATTTATGGTGCGGACCTGTGTCATCGTTCCCTTTTAACGAGGCCATCATTTTTGGCATGCAGGAAGTTTTTTGCTTGACGGATTATGGGTGGCAAGGGTATATCTTGCCACACTTCATGTGGGGCGAATAGCTCAGCTGGGAGAGCATCGGCCTTACAAGCCGAGGGTCACAGGTTCGATCCCTGTTTCGCCCACCACAAGAGGAGTGGTAGTTCAGTTGGTTAGAATACCGGCCTGTCACGCCGGGGGTCGCGGGTTCGAGCCCCGTCCACTCCGCCATAAAAAAAATAAAGGGATTAGCCATTACAGCTAATCCCTTTTTTTTTCTGTTGTTTGAGATTTCCGGTTTTCCTCGGAGCAAATGCTTGACACCGCCTGTATCCCCTG
>JAJZSH010000053.1 GCA_021822005.1 Deltaproteobacteria bacterium
ATGGTGGCCACCCATCTCAAGCATCAGGCGCAACAGCTTCTGGTTTACCGGATTATCTTCCGCGACAAGAATATTCATGGCTTTCCCCATGCTGTGTTGATCGGTTGCCCCCCCATTCTCGCTCCCCGGCGCCCTTGTTCCCAAGGCTGCGGGGTCCGCCCCTTCCTTGGCCACCGGCAGGTCCAGATCCACAAAAAAGGTGCTCCCCTTGCCTGGTTCGCTTTTCATGCCGATTTTCCCGTGCATGAGTTCGATGAGCTGTTGGGAGAGGGTCAGACCAATCCCGAGTCCGCCTGTCTTTCTGGTCGCATAGGACTCAACCTGCTTGAATGCCGCAAACATGGCCGTTTGCTGTTCCAGGGGAATGCCGCATCCCGTGTCGGCTACCTCAAAGCGGAGATTAATGATGTGCTGATCGTTAATGGCCTTGAGGCCAAGAGGACGGACCCGCAGGGAGATCTCCCCGTGTTCCGTGAATTTGATGGCGTTGTCCAGCAGATTTTCCAGAACCTGGAAAATCCGGCCTTGGTCCCCGACAACCGTGGTGGGCACCGCCGCCGGTTCCACATAAAAAAGCGCGAGCCCCTTTGCCTTGGCAACGGGTTCGTATTTTTTCTTCAGTCTGCCGAGGATGGCATAGAGATCAAAAGGGACAGGGGCGAGGCCCATGGTGCCGTTTTCCAGGCGTGAAAAATCGAGAATGCCATCGATGAGCTGGAGCAGGTTCCGGCCGGCTTCCTTGATGGCCGCGATTTCTGGCTGCGGTTTGCCGGACAGATCGCCATTTTCCAGCAGTTCGGCCATGCCCAGGACGATGTTGAGCGGGGTTCGCAGCTCGTGGCTGATCTTGGAAAGAAATTCCGTCTTGTGCTGATCGGCAAGTTCGGCGTTCAGCCGGGCGGACGCTTCGGCAGCCAGGATCTGTTTTTCCCGGCTGATGGCCGTGCCGAGTTTTTCCGCCATGGTGTTGAAGGACTCGGCCAGATCGCCGATTTCGTCATTGCCCGCGGCAACCCGTTGCTCAAAATTTCCTTTGGCCATGGCGGCGCTGGCCTGGGCAAGTTTCTGGATCGGCTTGGTGATGGACTGGGCGAGAAAAAAGGTGGAGATGCTCGCCAGGAGCAGAAGACCAAGAAAGAGGAGGATGGAAAAGTTCCGAAACAGTCTGGGCACCGCGGTGTATTGCCGGGAAGGCAGCACCGACATCGCCAGCCAGGGGGTGTCCGGGATCAGGGTGACGGCAAAATAGCAATCCTCGCCATTGAGCATGGCGTGATGAATCTGTCCACGGGGCTCTGCCGCGGCTTTGGCGAAAAGCTGGCCAAGGTTCTGATTTGTCATAATCAGCTGTTTCATTATATTTTTTGGCTCGGGATCGCCCAGGATCGTGCCGTCAGGGGCCACAACCCGGCAGGACACGTTTTTTTGAAAAATAGAGCTGCCGGCAGGGGCAATAACCTGGGCCAGTGGCGTTTGCCCAAGGATCAGGCCGAGGAACTGGTCGCCAAAATAGTCTATTCTGGTATAGGCAAACCGCAGTGTCTGGGTTTGCGAAACGGGGTCCAGGACAACCTCGCCGAGAATTGCCTGATTCGGGGCGGCCAGGGAGGCCCGGAACACCTCCTGGCCGGCGAGGTTGTCGAGGGCCTCGCCGGCCAGACCATTGACCAGGCGGAACTCCTGGTTTCCCTCCTGGTCCACATAGCTGAGAACCGGGAACTGCTCCTGATAACGGGCCAGGTGTCTGGCAAGGAGGAGCTCCTGATATTTCTGGGCATACAGGGCTACTTCCCTGGCTTCGGCGATTTCCTTGAGGGTGGCTTTGTGCTGGGCAATTTTGGTTGCGACCTTCATGGCCGTTGCCGAGGAAATAACCCGCAGCATATCGTTCTGGGACTCGTTGTACAGCCGGACCATGAAAAAATAGCTGGCCAGGGAAATAACGCCGGAGGCGAAGATAATCAGGGCAAGCTGACTGATAAAGATTTTCTTGAATATGGAGATGCGCATTGGTCAGATAATCTCACTCAACAGGGATGGCGCCATTTTCCAGCATGAGCTTTCCGGCGGCCGGGCTTGAGAGAAAACCAAGAAAATCCTGGGCCAGCGGCGAGAGGGTGTTTTTCCACACCAGGGCAAGGGGAACAACAAGCTGGTATTTGTTCTCCCGGACATTGGCGGCGGATGGGGCTACATCCTGGACCCGCAGCACCTTGAGTCCGGCGCCGACCGCTGCGGGCATGGGCAGATAGCCGATGGTGTCTGGCGAAACGAGCAGGGTCTGCACGGCGTCAGGGGTGGAATAGACCTTTTCCCCGGCAGGGGTGGAAATCTCTTTAAAGCCTGGAATGAGATTTTCGAGCACGGTGCGGGAGGAATCCCCCTCTTCCCTGTTCATCACATATATCTTGCCGACACCGCCCAGGGTATCCCAGTGCTGTATCCGACCTGAATATATCCCGACTATCTGCTCGAGGGAAAGATTCGCCGGCCCCGCAGTTCCTGGATGGAGGGCAAAAACAACGGGAGCCTGGGCAAAGATCCGGGACTTGAGACCATGGGCGCGCTCTTTTTCCGTTAATGGGCGGGCCACCCTGGCAATCTCGTTTTTCCCGGTAATGACGGATCTGATGCCGCCGCCACTGCCGATGCTTTCCGGAATTTCCACGGTAATTCCGGGCCGGTTTTTTGTATACAGCAGGGCAAGTTTGTGCAAGAGAACCTGACTGTCCCCGGTGCCCGGTATCACCAGAGCCCTTGGATTCTCGGGGGATTTCTGCTCCACGGGCTGCCGGGCCTGGGCAGGGAAAGGAGAAAGGACAAGAAGGAAAAGGAGCGCAAGGAGGATATTTTTTTTCTTCATAAGAATGAAAAACCAAGGCCCGGCAAGGAATGAATGACGCACTCGCAAAACAAAAATCGTGACATCCCGTGATTCCGGCCCCCATGCGGGGATAAACTCCAGCCGGAATCCAGTGTTTTCGGATAGTTGCGGAAAGGCTGGACCCCGGTTTTCACCGGTGTGACGACTTTTTTCGAGATCATCAAGGAAAGGATTGCAACAGATAGCCCTTTGCGCCATTTTACCCCACCCCCGCTCAATACGCTTTGAAAAAAACGGCTATCTGTGCTGCCGGTTTTCCGGCACAAGCCACCAGGCCATCAGGGCCTGAAAAGGCGAGTAATACAGGGGCAGCGTTTCCGGCCGGGCAAAGATGGGGCGATAGGCGACCCGGTGCTGGGCCAGATACCAGTTGGGCACCACATAATACCCGTACCAGAGAACCCGGTCCAGGGCCTTGCAGGCGGCGCTGAGCTCCTCCTGGGTCTGGGCGTAGATGATCCGGTCCACCAGATGGTCCACCGCCGGGTCCGCGATGCCGATGAGATTTCGGGAGCCTTTCCGCCCGGCCGCTGCCGAATGCCAGTAATTGCGCTGCTCGTTGCCAGGGGATTGGGCCTGGCCAAAGACGTTCACCGTCATGTCAAAATCAAAATTGTCCAGACGGCGGATGTACAGGGCCGGGTCGATGATCCGCGAATGAACGCGCACCCCGAGTTTTTTCAGGTTGTTGATGTAGGGCTCCATCACCCGCTCAAAACCCGCGCCGACCAGCAGGATTTCAAATTCCAGCGGTTGCCCGGCGCTGTTGGTGAGCACCCCGGTCTTCACAACCCAGCCCGCCTGGTTGAGAATTTTCTTGGCCTGGAGCAGATTGGCGCGCAGGCTGGCCGGAGGTTTTGTGCTGAAAGGGGCGGGGGGCGTGGTGAACACCTCCTGGGGGAGAGTGGCGCGGAACGGTTCGAGATAGGAAAGTTCAAGGCCTGAAGGCAGCCCCTGGGCGCGCATCGCCGAGTTGCTGAAAAAGCTGTCGCAGCGGGTGTACTGGCCAAAGAAAAGGGCCGCGTTGGTCCACTCGAAATCAAAGGCCAGGGACAGGGCCTTGCGGACCTGGCGGTCCTTAAAAACCGGCTTGCGCAGGTTGAAGACAAAACCCTGCATCCCGGCGTTATTCTTGTGGGGCAGGGTTTCCCGGACAAGTTCACCGCGCTTGAACCGGGGGCCGTCCAGATCCCGGGTCCATTGCTTGGCGATATTGACCGGCATGAAATCGAATTCCCCGGCCTTGAAGGCTTCCACCGCCACGATCTGATCCTTGAAGTATTTGTAGGTGATGGTGTCGAAATTGAACATCCCGCGCCGGACATTGAGATCCCTGGCCCAGTACTGTGGATTGCGGACATAGGTGATGGCTTTGCCGGGGATGACCTCCTTGACCAGATAGGGGCCGGAGGCGACGGGCGGCGTCATGTCCGGGGTGTCAAAGGGATGGGTGGTGTAGAATTTTTTTGAAAATACCGGAAGCTGGCTGGCGATCATGTGCAGTTCGCGGTTGCGCTGGGAAAAATGGAAACGGACGCGGCGCTGGTCAAGAATCTCGGCGGAGCTGATGTCCTGAAAATAGATCTGGTACGAGGGGCTTGCCGCCGGGCTTTTGAGAGTGTCCAGCGAAAACTTCACATCTTCCGGGGTGATGGGCGCGCCGTCGGAAAACCGGGCATCTTCATGGATGGTGAAGGTGACTGACAGCCCGTCTTGGGCCAGGGCGATATCCTTGGCGATCAGGCCGTAGGAGGCAAATGGCTCATCCAGGCTCGGCACGGCAAGGGTTTCAAAGACCAGCTCGTCAAGCCCCGCGGGAGAAGTGCCCTTGAGGGTGTAGGGGTTGAGCTTGTCATAGCTGCCCAGATCATGGAGCACCAGCTGACCGCCTTTCAGCGCCTTGTCCGAGGCGTAGTCGAACTTGCTGAAACCCGGCCCGTATTTCACCGTGCCGTCGATGCTGATCCCCTGGGCGCCGAGGGCGGAAGAGGGCAGGACGATGACGAGGGCCAGCAGGGCGGAGAAGAGGATTTTCAAGGGAAGGGCGCTCAATGGCTTGACTGGATGCATAAAACACCAACCATGACATTGGCAAGCATGTTGGCAAGGATGGCAAGCACATTCATGTCGTGTTTGGTGAAGTTGTCATCGCTTTTGTTCAGCGCTTCAACCGCGCCGATGCACTCCCCGTTCACATGCAGGGGCACGGCGAGGATGGAGCGGGTTACAAAATCAATATTCTTGTCCATGCCGTTGTCAAAGCGGGCATCGGCACCGACATTGCTCACCCGCGCCGGCTGGCCGTTGCGATAGACCCAGCCGGAAAGCCCTTTGTCCATGGCAATCCCCTTGCCGTAGAGCACGTTTTTTTTGGGGCCGGTGGGCAGGGCGACCAGCATCTCTTTTTCTTCAAGATCCGCGATAAGGATCGAGCTGGCTTCGCAGTCGAGGATTTCGTTGGCCATTTCCAGGACTACCCCCAGAATCCACGGGCCTTTGCAGATATTCTGCAACAGGATGGCGGCCTGGAGCAGGAAGTGCAGCTCCCGGGGAGAAAGCGACCCATACAGGGAATCGGGCAGCATCTGGGCCAGCAACCCCCTGGCCAGGGATTTCGGCTCGACCGCCTGCATTTCCATGAGGATGTCGCCCAGGCAGCGTCCTTCCTGGGAGCGGACTGTGAACCAGGGCAGCAGCTGTTCGCGGAGCAGGGCGTTAAAGTTTTTGGATGAGTCGGCTTTTTGTCCGGCAAGAGTCTGTTGCCGGGCCAGGGCGCTGGTAATCTGTTCGCTGGAGGCCAGCCCCAGGTCTGTGAGGATATCGCCAAGCCGTCGCCACTGGGAACGGACATCCATGAGATGACCGGAAAGATTGGCGGCGATGTTTTCCTGATACGGGTTTCTGCCATCGCCGAAAAAAATGGTCAGATAACGGTCCATGCGGCCAAGCTTTCCAAGGGTCGGCACGACAAACTGCTCGTAAAAGGCAATGGTGCCGTCCTTGATCTCCTGCACGGTCTTGTAAACCCTGGTCCCTTTTTTGACCAGGGCCTCACGGTTTTCAAACGCATAGACCTCCTTGAACTCGGCAAACAAGTCGTCCATGCGCTGGACATAGTCGGTGTCCGCCATCTGGGCCACCAGATCGGCGGTGGCCACCATCTGGGCCAGAGCTTTGAGCTTGATGTCCTTGAACAGGGGGGAGAGAGCCGGCAATCTGGTATAATCGGTGATGGAGATCATCCGGCTGACCGCCTCCACCTCCTCCTCCGGCCACTGTTTTCTGCTCAGGTATTCCCGGGCAATCTCCATGCTCCGCCCGACATGGACCAGGGTGAATTTGCCGCCCAGACCGGCATGGTCGCCTTTGTCCTTGATATACCCGGTGTCATGGAAAAGGCCCGCGGCCATGCCGAGCTGGAAATATTTCCCGTCCAGGGCCCGCGCCTGCTCCACTTTGTTCCAGCCGGAAAGCATGCGGGCCGCGGCAAGGCAGACATCCAGGGCATGGCTGAAATTATGATAGGTGACGGCGCAGGCTTCGTGGCTTGACCAGCGACCGGCGTACAGATCGGCCACATCGGAAAAAAGCGCGGCAAGGCGGGGGGGGACCTCTCCGTACTCATCGCGGGAAATGGCGAGAATCAGCCTGACAGTCTGCTGGTTAGCGGCTTGGTAAACAGGTAATTGCCGGTCAGGTGTTCTGGTCTTCTTTCGTGCCATATGCCTGCTGTATCCTGAAGAGAATTTCGCGCACCCAGAATAAAAATCCCCTGGCGTGATGATTTCCCCTGGCGAACAGGAGTCAGGAGAGGTGTGGGCCGACAGCAAAACATCCGGTTTCGATGCATGATATACAGCATGGGAACTCCGGTCAAACGCAAAGTATGAAAAAAACAGCGTTTCCTTTTTGTTCCCGGTATTTTTTAGGGCGTGGCCTGTCATTTATCGTGGCTAAGGGTTGCTGGTATGTGGTAAAAACTTTTTTTACCGTGGGCACGATCCCCGCAAAAAATACTCAGACAATCCCCCCGCACGGAGGCTCATGAACAATGGGTAAAACCATAGCTGAAAAGATTTTTGCCGCGCATCTGCGTGACACTCCCACCGCTGAAAATGTCATCCTGGATATTGATGTGGTCATGTGTCATGAAATCACCACGCCCATCGCCATCACCGATCTCGAGGCCCGTGGCATGGACCGGGTCTTTGACCCCGGCAGGATCAAGGCGGTCATCGACCATGTGACGCCTGCCAAGGATTCCAAGACCGCAACCCAGGGCAAGATCCTCCGCGACTGGGCGCGGCGGCACAAGATCCACGATTTTTTCGACATCGGCGCCAACGGCGTCTGCCATGCCCTTTTCCCGGAAAAAGGCTTTATCCGCCCCGGCTACACCGTGATCATGGGAGATTCGCATACCTGCACCCACGGGGCCTTCGGGGCCTTTGCCGCAGGAGTCGGCACCACCGATCTGGAGGTGGGGATATTGAAGGGGGTCTGCTCCTTCCGCACCCCGGAAACCATGAAAGTCACCATCACCGGCAATCTGCAGGACGGCGTGTCCGCCAAGGATGTGATCCTGTTCATCATCAAGGAACTGACGGTGAACGGGGCGACCGACAAGGTCATGGAGTTTGTCGGGCCGGTGGTGGAATCCATGAGCATGGAAGCGCGGATGACCCTGTGCAACATGGCCATCGAGGCCGGGGCCACCTGCGGCATCTGTCTGCCGGACCGGGTGACGGCCAAATACCTCTGGCCGTTTATCAAGGATCAGTACGAGTCCATTGATCTGGCGGTGGAGGATTTTGCCACATGGCATTCCGACCCTGACGCGACCTATGACCAGGAAATGGCCCTCGACGTGTCCGGGCTGGCGCCCCAGGTGACTTTCGGCTACAAGCCGGACGAGGTGAAAAGCGTCACCGAGATGGAAGGCACCCCGGTGGATCAGGTGTACATCGGCTCCTGCACCAATGGCCGCATCGAGGATCTCCGGTCCGCGGCCCGGATCCTGAAAGGGAAAAAGATCGCCGCCACTGTGCGCGGCATCCTCTCCCCGGCCACGCCCAGGGTGTATTCCCAGGCTTTGGAAGAGGGGATCATCGCCATCTTCATGGAAGCGGGTTTTTGTGTTACCAACCCCACCTGCGGCGCCTGCCTGGGCATGAGCAACGGAGTTCTGGCCGAAGGGGAGATCTGCGCCTCCACCACCAACCGGAATTTCAATGGCCGGATGGGCAAGGGCGGTATCGTGCACCTGATGAGCCCGCTCACCGCCGCGGCCACCGCGGTGCAGGGCCATATCACCGACCCGCGGAAGCTCCTGTAACAGAGACAAATGATTTCAACGACAATGGAGTGAACGATAATGAAAGAATTTGGCGGCAAAGCGCTGTTTCTTGACAGAAACGATATCAATACCGACGAGATCATCCCGGCCAGGCACCTGACCGAAAACACCAAAATGGCCCTGCAGCCCTTTGTCCTGGAAGACCTCAAGCTGGGGGGCTTTGACCCGCGCAAGGATGTGGCGGGCAAGGGGGTTGTCATCACCCGGGCCAATTTCGGCTGCGGTTCCTCCCGGGAGCACGCGGTCTGGGTCTTTGAGGTCAACGACATCAACGTGGTCATCGCCGAAAGCTTTGCCCGCATCTTCCGGCAGAACATGCACAACTGCGGCATGCTGGCCATCGAGTTGCCGAAAAAGGATATCGAGACCCTTTTCAGCCTGGGTGAGGCGGTGAAGATCAGTGTGGACCTGGCGGCTTGCACGCTCACGGCCCAAGGCAGCAAGAAGGTGGTTATCCCCTTCACCTTGAACGAGTTTGATAAAAACCTCGTGGAAGCAGGCGGTTGGCTCGCCTATGCTGACAAGAATTATTAGGTTGTAGCGGGGAGGATTGCCCCTCAAATGCCGGTATGGGGCAGTGGCCCTGTGCCGGCATTTTTTGTTCAGTATTGAATCCCCCTCCCTCGACGGGAGGGGGGCAGGGGGAAGGGTGAAGCTGCAACCTGCCGCTTTCCTGGCTGATTCCCCCTCTCCCTAACCCTCCCCCGCCAGGGGGGGGAACTATTGCGGAGCCGCCGATGAGCAAATCCGTGGAACTCACGGTTGACAAGGTAATCAAAGGGGGGCTTGGCCTGGGGCGGTTGGCCGATGGCCAGGTGGTCATGGTGCCGCGCGTGCTGCCTGGGGAGGTGGTACGGGTGCAATTACGCCGTAGCCACAAGCAGTATCAGGAAGCGGACTTGCTGGAAGTGCTTGTGCCCTCGGAGCAGCGGGTATCCCCCTCTTGCCGGGTGTACGACAGTTGCGGCGGATGCGATTTCCAGCACGCCACCTACGACGAACAGCTCCGCTTGAAAAACAGTATCCTGGCCGAGACCCTCTGCCGGGCCGGGCTGTGCCGGGAGGAGGAGCTTGCCACCCTCCTGGGAGCCCCCCTGGCCTCACCCCAGACCTCTGGCTATCGGCAGCGGATCAGATTGCAGGTGGCGCAGAGGGCGGTGGGGTATTTCGGCCGCCAGAGCCACAGCCTGACCCCTGTTTCCCAATGCCCCCTGGCCGGGGAGGGTATCAATTCGGTGCTTGCCGGCCTTTCAGCCACCAGACAGTTCCAGAGCCTCCTGCCCATGGCCTCGGCCATCGAGCTTCTCGAAAACCCCGGCCACGGGTCGGTCATTCTGCTCATCCACTACACCAGAAAAACCCGGCCTGGAGATCACCAAGCCGCCCGGCTTCTCTGTCAGGCCCTGTCTTTACTTGAAGCAGTTATTTTCAACGTGGAAGGCCAGGCCAAGGGTCCGTGTTTCACCAACACCGGAGAAATTCCCCCAGGCAGGATGTTTGTGGAATTTTCCTTGCCTGCCTGGCTTTGCGGTGGGCCATTGACCCTTGCTCTGGAACCTGGGGGCTTCTGTCAGGTGAATCTCAGCCAGAACGAAAACTGCATCAGGCTGTTGCTGGACTGGACACGGGAGACGATGCCCGGCAAGGCGCTGGATCTGTTCTGCGGCATGGGCAATTTCTCTCTGCCCCTGGCCATGCAGGGTTGGGACGTGACCGGCATGGACATGCAGCGCTCCACCATCCGCAGCGGTGTGCGCAATGCCGAGGCTGCAGGAGTTGCCGGACGCTGCCGGTTCAGCCAGGAAAGCGCCACCAAGGCGGCCAGGCGTCTGCTGGCCGAAAAGACGACCTTTGACTGCCTCCTGCTCGATCCGCCCCGATCCGGCTGTGCCGAACTCATCCCGATGCTGCCCGGTCTTAAGGCCCGGCAGATCATCTACATCTCCTGCGACCCGGCCACCCTGGCCCGCGATCTGGTCGGGCTTACCCAGGCGGGCTACCGGCTGGCCGAAGCCCGCCTGGTGGACATGTTCCCGCAAACCGCCCATCAGGAAACCATGGTGCATCTTGCCTGGCATGGAAACAGGCGAGGTGGCGGGGAATAGCCGTTTTGACCATTCGGATGACGACATCATTTTGTTACAACGGCTTGATTCTCGCCCTTACCTGTGCTTCCGGTGCATGGCGGCAAGCAATTCCAGCACCAGATCCCGGGTGTTTTTCGGTTGGTTGAGGATGAGGACAAAGCTGTCCAACCCGCGCTCTCCTGCAAAATATCCGGCATACCCGTACACCCCGGTCATGGTGCCGGATTTGCGCAGACAGCCATTTTCAAAAGGAAGCAGTCCGGCATGGGGCTTGAATGCCTCCAGGATGGCGAGCATGGCCTTGGGCGTCACCCTGTTCTGCCGGGAGAGTCCGGAACCTTCTCGGACAAGGATATCCTTGTCCAAAAGCCCAAGCTCATTACGGTAAAAAGCGGCCATGGCCCGCTGGCCCTTGTCCCAGGTGGCTGGCCAGCCGTACTCTTTTGCGCCTGCCGCCAGGAAGAGCTGATTGGCGATGAAGTTGTTGGAATACTTGAGCAGCCCGGTCAGCACCTCGGGGAGGGTTTTGCTCGAGGTATGTTCGTAAACCGGCTTGAGCCCTTCCGGCACTGTGCCAGGGACGATCACGCCGCTCACCGTAACCCCTTGTTTTCGGAACATGGCGGAGAACAATTCCCCAACATAGCGCAGGCTTTGGTTGCCGGTGGCCGTTGTGTTGATCCGGTATGTGCCGGGCGTTACCCCTTGAGCCAGTTCACCCATGAGCGGGATGGTCGGGGTCTGCTCCTCGGCGGATCGCACCCTGCCGTCTGCGGCCTTGATGAGATTGATGGTGTTGAAGTTCACCGCCAGGCAGCTGTTCTGTGCGTCGTAGGGATTCAGGGTGTTGCCGGCCCCATCGGTTCCGTTTTCAAGCCGGCAACCACTGTCATCGACATGGATATTCCGGATGGAGGAAAGACCGCGGCCACGGAGCGCCGCAACAATCCGGGCCACCTCTTCGGATACCAGCAGGGGATCGGCCAGGCCCCGAATATACAGGTCATGGTCTGCGTTCAGGTAAAACCGGGTGGTAAAGCGGTAATCCTTGCCAAGGATATGGATGGCGGCCAGGGCCGTGCCGATTTTCAGCACGCTGGCCGGCATGAACCGGCTGTCCGCGTTGCGTTCGTAAATGGTGGCCCCGTTTCTGGTGACGACAAGGCCCCCGTTCTCCACCAGACTTTCAAGCGTCTGGCTGCCCCCGGCACAGACCGAACCGGGCAGGGCGAGACAGAGGCCCAGGCCGAGAAAAAAACCGCGCCGCATTCTCCCCTGTTTCCAGAGCAAGGATGCGGCGCGGAAGATAATCATGGGCATTATCAGGCTCATATCTTCGGCAGGTGTTTTTTCGCCTCTGCCACCGCCTCGGCAGGGTAGTCGAAGTTGTACAGCTCCCCGGCGAAGAACTGACCGGCCCCGGTTGAAGATGGGCGCCATCAGGTCCGGGGTGAGCGGCTGTTTGGTAGTCGGATTCAGGGGAGGGTGCATGCCGTTTGGCATGTCGGTCATGACTTTACCCTGGCCGCTGGGGGGCATCATGCTGGGTTCGGCTTTGGTCGGGTTCCTCCTGCCCCAGCGCTTGTCCTCGGGAGCAGTGGCCGGGGGTAACCCGCCCTCCCTTTATTGCTCCAAAATGGCAACGATATCCGGAACTGCCTGACGCATGATGTCCTGCATGGTATTGCGCAACATGGTCTCTGCCAGTCGGTCCCGATCCTTGATCGCCAGGTCGGTTCCTTTTGCCTCATAATGGAGCTTCCGCACCGGGGCCCCGTTTCTCATGACCGTGAGGGAGATCCTGATGGTGCAGGAGGCGTTGATCCGGGAAATATTGGAAACCTGATCAACGGAAATAGCCGCCTCGGTGATCTCCACCAGCTTGTTTGAAAGATCCGGCGCCTTTTTCTGGGGGATCACCTGATAGCCGGTCCGGTCGAGTTCGCGGCCCATGGCATTCTGCACCAGACCGGCAGGGGAGACGCCGCTCCACAGGGTATCGATGATCTGGTTCTCGGCATTTTTAGTGGTGCCGATGGCCCATGCCCCGGAGGCTGTTGGTGGTTGCGGCTCGGCGTTCACGAGATAGAGGTCTCCGCCCCCGAACCGCGTAGTGGTTACGGGGTCGTAACGCAGAACAATCTGCCGGGTATAGGTCGCGCAGCCCCCAAGGAAAAGCAGGGCCAGCAGGCAAAGAGCCAGCAGGTTACGACGGCAAGGCGTGCAATGGGTCATGGCGTTCTCCATAGGGTGTTCTTTTATTCTCTGCGCCGGATAAGGCCCGGCATTGCGTATTTTCTGGGTTGCGAAGGTGACATCGTTGATTCTTCACCGGAATGGTATGCCGAATGCCGTTGGGAAGTCAACCGAAAAACCTGAAATCGTCATGACGGGCAGGCATGGGACTGGTTTATTCCTCGTCGTCCGCCTCGGCGGCAAGCTGGCCGCAGGCCGCGGAGATATCCGCGCCGCGGGACTCGCGGATCAGCGCGGTGATGCCCGCATCCCGCAGGGTTTTCTGGAAAAGCTCCACCCGGTCTCTGGGCGGGCTCTGGTAGGGGAAGGTCTTGTTCTCGTTGTAGGGCAGGAGGTTGACCTTGCAGCGCAGGCCGTGCAGCTTCTTGATGAGCAGTCGGGCGTGGCGGATGGAATCGTTGAGATCCTTGATCATGATGTACTCGATCATGACCTTGCGGCGGTTGGGCAGGGGAAAGGCGCGGCAGGCCGCGAGCAGGGCGTCCACCGGGTAGGTCTGGTTGATGGGCATGAGCTGGCTGCGGGTTTCATCGTCCGCCGCGTGGAGGGAGATGGCAAGATTGACTGTCACCGCCTCGCCCAGCGCCTTGAGTTTGGGGATAATGCCGCAGGTGGAGACCGTGATCCTCCGGCTGGAGAAATCAAGGCCGGTTTGCTCCATGAGAATATTGAGGGCGCTGATCAGGTTGTCGAAGTTGGCCAGCGGCTCGCCCATGCCCATGAACACCAGGTTGTTGATCCGGTTTCTGCCCTGGGCCTGGACAATCTCGGTGATGGCCTGGACCTGGCCCACGATTTCGCCGGGACTGAGGTTGCGGACAAAGCCCATGGTGCCGGTGAGGCAGAAGTTGCAGCCCATGGCGCAGCCAACCTGGGAGGAGACGCATAAGGTCAGGCGATCCTCTTCGGGAATCAGCACGGTCTCGATGATTGCCCCGTCGGCCAAGCGAAAGCCGTACTTGACGCTGCCGTCCTGGGATTGTTCCTCCATGGCCGGAACCATTTGGC
>JAJZSH010000002.1 GCA_021822005.1 Deltaproteobacteria bacterium
TTCTGGCAAAAAATCCGGTGCAGGTGATTCTTTCCGACCAGCGGATGCCCGGGATGAGCGGCACCGAGTTCCTCAGCTGTGTCAAAGCGCTTTATCCGGACACCGTGCGTATGGTTCTGACAGGGTATGTTGAGCTGGAAACCGTTGTCCAGGCGGTCAATGAGGGCGCCATCTATAAATTCTTCGGTAAACCCTGGGACGAAGAGCAATTGCGCGGCCAGATCCGGGATGCTTTTTTGTATCACGAGGGAGTCATAAAGCCGCGGAGGGGAGCGGCTCCGGGGCTGTGATCCGCGGCCGTCGGGAAATGGGGGGCGGCGCTGTCACTGCTGCTATACATTGCAATTCGGATTAGAATATGCGGAGCGAGAGTGTATGCTTGAAGTCAACCCAATGATATTGCTTGAAAATATCAGCGATCCGCTTTTCGTCGTTACGCAGGCCGGGCAGATCCTGTTCATGAACAAGGCAGCCAGAGAGCTTGCCGGCCTTTCCCCTGCCGCCGGGGAGGTCTCCGGCTGTGTCCTGTTCTGCGGGCGGGAAGGGACCGAGGCGGAGTGTGGGGAGGATTGTCTGATTACCCAGGCAATCGTGCAACAGAAAGTAGTCCGCGCGATGCGGGGTGATTTTCTTGCCGCCGATCCGGCTGAAGGGGCAGAGGAGATTGTTGCCTCCCCCCTTGCCGATGCGCAGGACAGGGGGGCAGCCGTTCTGCTGCAGATCAGGAAGGCTCTGAAGCCTGTCTTTCTGGAAAGAGTCCGGAGCGGCTGGGTGGCGGCGCAGCAGGAGCATGAGGCGCTGAAGCAGCTTTTTGCCCAGGTCAAGCGGGCCAAGGACGAATGGGTCATGGTCATGGACAGGGTTTCCGACCTGGTTTTCCTCGTTGGCGCAGGGGGGGGGGTGCAGCGCTGCAACAAGGCGGTGTGCGATTTTCTTGGCAAGCCGTACCCGGAGATTCTTGGCCGGAGCTGGGAAGATCTTTTCCGGGAAGCGGGGTTGCGCCAGGGTCCGAAGCGGGTTGGCGTTCACCCGGATGAGTTGTTCCATGACGCCAGCCGCAGGGTTTTTCAGCAGACCTGCTATCCCCCGGAAATCAAAAGCGGCGAACCGCAGCGCATTGTCACCCTTCATGATATTTCCGAACGCAAGCGGATCCTGGAAAATATCGAGGGGAACAGAAAAAGGCTCGAAGGCGTCCTTGGAGAGATTTCCTCCATGATCCAGCGAGTCACCGAAGAGAGTACGGGAGAGTTTTTTTTCACCCTGCCTCCGGACTATGAACCGTGCTGGAAGACCATGGCCTGCACGCAGGAGGATTGCCCCTGTTATGGCCGGGAGCCCCAGCAATGCTGGACCATTGCCGGAAACTGCAAGGGCGCGGTGCAGGGGGAATTCGCTCAAAAGCCCAACAACAATTGTCTGGCCTGCGAATTTTATCAGAAGGCAGCCGATGATCCGGTGGTGCGGATCGGCATCCAGTTCAGCCATATGGTGCAGATCATAGAAAAAAAGAACCGCGAGTTGCAAAACGCCTACGATGAACTGAAAGCAACCCAGTCCCAGTTTGTCCAGCAGGAGAAAATGGCCTCCATCGGCCAGCTGGCCGCAGGCGTAGCCCACGAGATCAACAACCCCATCGGTTTTGTCACCAGCAACCTGGGCACTCTGCAGAAATATATGGCTCGGGTGGCGGAATTTTTGCAGAAGCAGGCGGAGATCTTCCCCCGGGAAGCGGGCGATGACCGCGCCATGCGCCTTGCCGAGATCCGCAGGCAGCTCAAGATCGAAGCTATTCTCGAAGACCTGCCGGCCCTGCTTGCCGAATCCCTGGACGGCGTCGAACGGGTCCGCAAGATCGTCCAGAACCTGAAAAGTTTTTCCCGGATTGACCAGTCCGACTACAGTATGGCCGATATCAACCAGTGTCTGGACGACACCCTGAATATCATCTGGAACGAGCTCAAATACAAGTGTACCGTAAAAAAAGACTATGGCGATCTTCCCCAGACCCGATGCTATCCGCAGCAGCTCAACCAGGTGTTCATGAATCTGCTGGTCAATGCGGCGCAGGCCATCGAGAGTAAGGGCGAGATCGTGATCACCACCAGGGCGAGCGAAACCGGGATAACCATCGCCATTGCCGACTCCGGCTCCGGCATCGCCCCTGAGAATCTGAACAGAATCTTCGAGCCGTTTTTCACCACCAAGGAGGTGGGCAAGGGAACCGGACTGGGCTTGAGCATCACCTACGATATCGTGACCAAGAAGCATGGCGGCAGGATTGAGGTGGCCAGCGAGCCGGGCAAGGGGACGACCTTTGTCGTGACCTTGCCCGTCAAGACGGAGTGAGGGCGGCAAGATGGCGGAACACGTGACAATTCTCTGCGTGGATGACGAGGCGAACGTCTTGAAATCCCTGAAACGTCTTTTCCTTGATGAGGACTATGAAATCCTGACCGCAGAATCAGGAAAGGAGGGGCTGGTACTTCTGGAACAGCGGCAGCCGGTTCAGGTGGTGATCTCCGACTACCGGATGCCGGCGATGGACGGGGTCGCTTTTTTCAAGCAGGTGCATGAGCGCTGGCCGGACACTGTTCGCATCGTGCTCTCCGGCTATGCCGACACTGCGGTCGTGGTGGCGGCGATCAATGAAGGCCAGATCTACAAGTTTATTCCCAAACCCTGGAACGACGATGAACTCAAGGTGGCCATCGCCCAGGCGTTGGAGTGGTATTTCCTGGTCAAGGCGAAAAACGAACTCAACGAACAGTTGCGGCAAGCCAATGATGAACTGGCCCGCATTGCCGCGCAGCTTGAAGAGAAGGTGGCGGAACGCACGGAAGAGCTTTTGTTCCAGAACAAGGTGCTCAGACACAGTCAGGTCATCCTGAATATCCTGCCCATGGGAGTGGTTGGTTTTGACCGGGAGGGGGTGCTGGTGCAGCGGAATCGCTTTGCCGAAGAGGCGCTGCGGGATTTCCGTCACTCCTCCCTTGGCGCGATGGCGGCGGAGGTTCTGCCTCCGGACTGGGGTGCCATGCTGGAGGAGGTGCAGCCGGGCAAGGTTGTCAGCAGGGTGCTTGGTCTTGCCGGGCAGCAGTTCTGCGTGCGGGGGGCCATGATGGATGAACCGGGCGGTCAGGCCGGAACGGTGCTGGTGTTTGATGGCGGGAGTTGCGGGGAGTCGTGCCGTGTTTCCGGTCCGGCCTCCGCTACAGCGGGAAGTGAGGAAAAATGATGACCGAGACGGCAAGCCCTTCCTCCCCGGAAAAGGGGAAGATCCTCTTTGTGGACGATGAGGAAAATATCCTGCGTTCTCTGCAGCGGCTTTTCGTGGATGAAGAGGTCGAGGTGTTCACGGCCTCTTCCGGGGCGCAGGGGTTGGAAATCCTTGCCGGGGAAGCCGGGGTTGGCGTCATTGTCTCCGACCAGAGGATGCCGGAGATGACCGGCGTTGATTTTCTTGAAAAATCCAAGGCGATTTCTCCCCAGTCCATCAGGATTCTGCTCACCGGCTATGCCGATGTCAACGCCGCCATCGACGCCATCAACCGGGGCGGCACCTTCCGCTATCTGGACAAGCCCTGGAATGATGATGAGCTTGTCCAGACAGTCAAGGGCGCGCTGCAGATGTACCACCTGCTCATCGAAAACAAACGGTTGGGCGCCATTGTCAGGAAACAGAACGCCGAGTTGAAGAAGTGGAACACGGAGCTGGAGACCATGGTCCAGGACCAGACTATAAAACTCAAGAAGAGTTACGACACCCTGCGGGCGATAAACACCAGGTTGCGGGCCAATTTCAAGAACACCATCGTTGCTTTTTCCGGGCTCATCGAGTTGCGCGACAAACGGATGCGGACCCATTCCCGCAATGTCGCGGAGGTCTCGGTGAATGTAGCCAAACAACTGGGCATGGAGAGCGAGCAGCGGGAAACAATCATGGTGGCCGCCCTGCTCCATGATATCGGGAAAATAGGGATTTCTGATGTTATGCTGGCGCGGGAGGCTGAGCAGATGAATTTTGCCGAACGGGAGGAATATCTGCAGCATCCGGTGCGGGGGCAGGCGGCCATTGACAGGATTGAAGAGCTGCGGGAGGCGGGGCTGATCATCCGCGCCCATCATGAAAGTTATGACGGCAAGGGATTTCCCGATGGACTGAAGAAGACGGACATTCCTCTTGGCGCACGGATCATCGCCCTGGCCGATTATCTCGATAAAAAGATTCGCAAATCCATGGGGGCCACAAGTTTTGAGGTCATGCGCAAGGATGTGGATCTTCAGAAAGGAACACTTTTCGACCCCAAGCTTGTGCCGGTGGTTCTTGAACAGGCCGAGTCCTTTTATAAAAAGATCCGGCCCAGGACAGATCATATCGAGATCGAGCTGCTGCCCGGCGATCTGCAGGAGGGGATGGAAGCGAGCCGGGATGTATACAGCGGCACAGGGATTCTGTTGCTCACCAAGGGGACAGTTCTTGCCAGGCCCAGCATCCTGCTGCTGAAACGGTATTATGAGCTGGACCCGGCAAAACAGGGGGTATTTGTCAGCGTCAAGGAATGATGAAAGGCTGAAGACTAAAAATCAGAGATCATATGACCAGGCTTCAAGGCACTGGGCATACTCGCTTCTGATCTGCTGGATAATCTCGGGAAGGGTCTGTTTGCTGATCCCCAGGTTTCTCAGGTCCTCCGGCGTCACCTTTGCCATGTGCGGGTCCGTGCTTTCTCCCAGATGCAGGGCCTTGGCGATTTTGTTGCCCAGATACACCGCCATGACCAAAGCCGTAATTTTTGGATTATCACCCGTGGCGGCGGTAGAGGGGACGTGGTGCAGCCTGATGACTGTCTGGTAATCTACCGGGAAGTTCCAGGAGTCTGCCATGGCCTGTCCGGCCCTTTGGTGAGTGAAGCCGAGGATGTTTTTTTCAATTTCGTACTGGACGGTTGTCCCGCTTCGGGTTTGCTTGAGAATCTCGGCCATTTCGGCAGGCAGATTCTGGGCAAAGGCGATCTTGCCTATGTCGTGCAGGAGGCCGCAGATAAAGGCCTGCTCCGGCAGGACCTTGTCGCAGGCCAGCATTGGACTGTGCAGGGCAAGATGCTTTGCCGCGAGACCAACCGCGAGGGAGTGATACCAGAGGCCCTTCAGGTCAAGGAGCTGATGACCCTCCTGGTTTTTGAAAACATGAAAGACGGAGATGGTCAGGGCCAAATTCTTGATGGTGTCAAAGCCCAGGATCGTAACCGCCCGTTCGAGACTGGTTATTTCCCGGGCCATCCCGTAATAGGCGGAGTTGGCGAGTTTCAGGACGGTGGCGGTGAGGGCGGGATCACGGGTAATAATCGCGCCAAGCGATTTCGCGGTGAGCGAGTCATTCTTGTCGCTGGCATTGATCTCGTTGGCCACCGCGGAAATGGTGGGCAGCTCTTTGATTTTTTTCAGGAAGTCGCGGAGGTTCATAAATATTATCTTACGTAAAATGATGCAAAGAGGCAAAGAAAAACCTTTAACAACAAAAATCAGCTGACCACCCCACCCATGCGGTGGGCGGTGCGCGCGGCATGGACTGGGGGGCAACAAGCGCCGTTGGGCTGAAATGCCGGCAACAGAGGCGTTCGCTGCTGCCGACCACGATCTTTCAATGTTACGGTCGCCGTTAACACTGCTATTTTTGAACAACGGCTTAGGCCATGGCCTCATGGTACTGGAAGGCGTTGCGCACGGCCATGACCAGTCTGACAAAGGCCAGTTCGATGGTTTTGAGGATCACCGGATTGTCATCAACGAAGAGCACGGTCTGACGCATGAAGGCTCCCTGTCTGAGTAATTTGGGCGGCTGATTCTGTGGATCAGGATATGACGGAAGGGCACAGCCCTGTCAAGCAATCTCCTGGGCTTTCCGCCCAGTCCGGCTCTGGCGGCGCCTGAATTTCAGTGGAGTTCCTGGCCGGTGGTGGTCATGACCAGCTGGCCATGTTTGACCCCTTTCACCCCGATGAGTTCGCTGGCGATTCGTTTCACTTCTCCCACCGGCCCCCGCACCACCAGAACCTCAAGGCAGTTATGCGCGTCGAGATGCACATGGAGCGCCGAGATAACCCGGTCGTGGTGCGCGTGCTGGTGCTCGGTCAGCTTGTCGGAAAGATCCCGGACATGGTGATTGTACACCAGGGTGACAGTGCCGACCATTTCCGCGTCCGCGTCCCCGGTGTCCCATTTCTCCTCCACCAGGGCGGAACGGATCAGGTCGCGGATCGCCTCGGAGCGGTTCATGTAGCCCTTGGCCTCTATGTGCTGGTCATAGCTCTCCAGTAATTTTTCATCGAGTGAGATTCCGAAACGGATGGTTTTTCCCATATGGCTTCTCCTTGTAAAAGGTAACGGCTGAAAATTGGACAGGCAAAATGCGTTGACACCTATTTCAGAATATTGTATTGAATCCGTGTTACCAAATAAAATGTCGTGTTACACGGCCGGAGGGAAGACACCATGCATATGGCAGACGCGTTATTATCCCCCGCGGTCGGCGGGACCATGTGGGCCGTTTCCGCTGGCGCCATCATATATTGTTCCAGAAAGCTGCGCAAAGAAATGGACGGGGGCAAGGCGCCGCTCATGGGTGTCCTGGGCGCCTTTCTCTTTGCCGCGCAGATGATCAACTTCACCATTCCGGCCACCGGCTCCAGCGGCCATCTTGGCGGCGGTCTTCTCCTGGCGGTTTTGCTCGGGCCTGCCGCCGCTTTCATCACCATTGCCTCGGTGCTTGTGGTGCAGGCGCTGTTTTTTGCCGACGGGGGATTGTTGGCCCTGGGCTGCAATATCTTCAACCTCGGTTTTTTCCCAGCCTTTATCGCCTATCCTTTCATCTATAAGCCCTTGGCCGGCAGCGCCCCAAGCAAGACCAGGATAACCGTGGCCGCCATGGTTGCCGCCATCATCGGCCTCCAGTTGGGCGCCTTCGCGGTGGTGCTTGAGACCGTGGCCTCGGGGATTTCCTCCCTGCCCTTTACCACCTTTGTCAGCCTCATGCAGCCGATTCATCTGGCCATTGGGATGGTTGAGGGGCTGGTGACCGGTGCCGTGGTTTCCTTTGTGTATCAGGCCCGCCCGGAAATCATCGAGAGCGTCCAGGAGGCTCGGCTCCTTGGGGCAACCCCGTTGCGCAATGTTCTGGCAGCCTTTTTTGCCGCCGCCCTGCTGACCGGCGGGTTTGTTTCCTGGTTTGCCTCGGAAAACCCCGATGGTCTGGAATGGGCCATTGCCAAGGTCACTGGCGCCGAAGAATTCGCCGCTTCGCAGGATGGGCTGCACGCCCGGCTCGCCGCGCTTCAGGAATCACTCGCCTTTCTCCCGGAGTATACGTTCAAAAAACCAGCACAACAACCGGAAAACGTGGCGGGGGTGGAATCGCCTCTGGGAACCAGCGTGGCCGGAATTGTCGGCGGCCTGCTGACCCTGGCCATCGCCTTCCTGGGCGGCATTCTCCTAAGAAAAAAAGACACGGTGGCCTGAAGCAGCAGGGAAGCATGGGAATCGCGTGAACACGGGGAGGAGGCTGAACGCCTCTTCCCTCTCTTTTTTGGGAGAGGCGGATGGCGTCCATTGGCGGAGCGGTAAAGGATTTCAGGCAGCTTGACCTGTTGGCCACCGGGAATACGGGGATGCATCGGCTCGATGCCAGGGCCAAGGTTTTGGTGACCCTGGTCTTTATCCTGGCGGTCGTTTCCCTGGGCAAATACGAATTGGCCGCGTTGTTCCCCTTTTTTCTCTACCCTGCGGTGATCATGGCGCTGGGCAATCTGCCGGTTCGCCATATCGCCAGGAAGGTCGTGGTTGTCCTTCCCTTTGCCCTGATGGTGGGGATGTTCAACCCTCTTTTTGATCAGACGGTGCTGGTTCGTCTCGGTTCCCTTGGCATCAGCGGCGGCTGGATCTCCTGTGCCTCCATTCTGGTCCGGGCAACGCTCACCATCGGCGCCGCCCTCATCCTTGTCGGCATAACCGGTTTTCCCGCGATCTGTCAGGCCCTTGATCAGTTGGGCGTGCCCCGGATCTTTACGGTGCAGCTTCTTTTCCTGTACCGGTATCTCTTTGTGCTTACCGAAGAAGGCGGCCGGACGGAGCGGGCCCGCGAGCTCCGTGCTTTTGGCAAAAAAGGCTTGGGGTTGCCTTCCTACGGCTCCTTGATCAGCCATCTCCTGCTGCGCACCTTGCTGCGGGCGGAGCGGATTCATCTTGCCATGCTGGCCAGGGGATTTGCCGGGGAATTCCACCCGCGCCGGACAACCCGGTTCGGGGTCGGGGAATTTCTTTTTCTTGCGGGCTGGTCGGGCCTGTTTCTTTTTTTCCGTCTGGTCAATGTTTCCCAGCTCCTGGGAATGGTCGTCATAGGGGGGCCTGGATGAGCCATCATATTGTCGAGGTCAAGGATCTGCGTCATGTTTATCCCGACGGAACCGAGGCCCTGCGGGGTGTTTCGTTCCGGATTACCCATGGCGAATCAGTGGCGATTATCGGCGCCAACGGCGCGGGCAAGTCCACCCTTCTCCTGCATTTGAACGGCTATCTGGCAACCCGCCAGGGGACTATCCGCATCGGCGATTTTCCCCTGAACAAATCCACCCTGCCCGAGATCCGGCGCACGGTGGGCATGGTTTTTCAGGATCCGGACGACCAGCTGTTCATGCCCACGGTTTTTGACGATGTGGCCTTTGGCCCGTTGAATCTGGGCTTGACCGGGGCCGAGGTGGAAGAGCGGGTGCGGGAGGCCTTGGGCCGGGTCGGGGCCGAACATCTGCGCGACAAGCCGCCTTACCGGCTTTCCGGCGGGGAAAAGAAACGGGTGGCCATTGCCACGGTGCTGGCCATGTCGCCGGATATTCTGGTCATGGATGAGCCGACCAGCGGGCTTGATCCCTTTGCCCGGCGGCAGCTCATGGCGTTGTTGAAAGATTTTCACCACACCCGGATTTTCACCAGTCACGATCTGGATATGGTGTTGGAGCTGTGCGAGCGGACCATCGTTTTGCACGGGGGGGAGGTCAGGGCCGATGGCCCAACCCTGGATATCTTTCGAGACGAGACGCTGCTTGCCGCCTGTCGGCTGGAAAAGCCTTTTGTCATGCAGGGCTGCCCGGTCTGCGGCCGGTAACCGTTCAGCAGCACCGCGTCTGCTTCGCAGTCTCGCTACGCTCGCTTAGCTGTCATCGGCCAGGTCCGCATACCATAGTATCGGAGTCTCCCTGCGGTCGCTTACCTGCGGACAGGCCTCTTGGTCGGCACACTGCTCGACAATTGACACGCGCATCTGTAGCAGCAGCGAAGCGGCGCTGCTGAACGGTTCCCGGGGGGGGGAAGCCGTCACCCCCACTGACTGAGGGATAACGGGCTGCCGGGATAGCGGCTTACAGGCAGCGCACCACCAGCACACTGCAATGGGCATGTCCGATCACCCGCGCCGTGGTGCTGCCCATGAGCAGCCGCATGAGTCCGGTGCGGCCATGGGTGCCGAGCACGATCAGGTCGGCCTTGTTTTTCTTTGCTGTTTCCACCAGCGTTTCCTGGGCAGAGGTTGTGGCGACGATCTTTGTCTCACAGGCGAGCCCGGCCTTTTTCACCTTCGCCGCCGCCCGATCCAGGTCGGTGCGGGCCTTTTTTCCCATCAGCTCATTTGCCTCCGGCGCCAAGGACTGGAGTTCGACATCGATTTCCGGGGCGCTCACCAGCAGAAGTTTCGCGCCCGACCCTTTTGCCAGGGCAATCGCCTCCTTCAGCGCACAATCACTGAATTTTGTGCCATCATAGCCAACCATGATTTTTTTATACATAGAAGCCTCCCTCTCAGATGTTTGCCAGCAGGACCGGTCGCGGTATTCTGTCGGGCTGGCAAGGTCATGTCTTACTATCATTATCTGTAATCGCCAGGGATTTTGTCAAAACAAAAAAAGAATGGGCCAGCGGCTTGGTGGGCGGGGCTTTTCAGATTTCAGCAGAAAAAAGCGGCATGGTTGGAGGTGAAAATCGGCGGGTCGCGGTGGAGAATCCGGGCAATATCGGGGTGACGTTTGAACTCCTGATCGAGGAATCTCCGGATTTCCTTGCGTGACCACCCTTTTGGGTGCGCAAAATCGGTGTACAGGGAAAGGTCGCCTCCGTAAAATTCGCTGCGCGCCACGCTGGGCGCTTCCGGGCTGCCGATGGGCATGTTGAACACGGCCAGGTTGAGAAAGGTAATGGCCGAATGGTGCCGGACCACGAAGTCCAGGGTACGGCGCGCTTCGGCAAGGGATTCCGAGGGGGTGCCGAACAGCAGATAGATGTAAGTGGCGATCCCGGCCTCGGCCAAGGTTTGCAGAACTTTTTCGATCAGGGTCAAATCCTGGCCCTTGTTCATGGCGTCCAGCACGGACTGGTCCCCTGACTCAAGGCCCAACTTCAGCATCCGGCAACCGGATCGGCGCAGGGCCCGGCAGAAGTCAGCCTCGGCCAGCAGGGGGCTGATCCGGGCAAAGCCGTACCAGTCGAGGCCCGGCGGTTCGGCGGCCAGGGCCTGCATCAGGGCCGGGCTCACCGCGTTGTCGAGAAAATGGAGAAGGGCCGGGCGGGTGGCGGCTTTGAGTCTGGCGATATCCGCCAGCACCGTGGCCGGGGAAATCGGGAGGTACGGGTTGCCTTCGGCCTTTTCCGGGCAGAACAGACAGCGATTCCAATAGCAGCCGGAAGAGGCGGCGTAGGGCAGGATGAGGCCGGGGGCCAGATACTCGGCCAGTGGCAGGCCGGAATACGAAGGGGTCTGGTGGCGCGGGGAAAAATCGCCGGAAAGGAGGCGGACCAGCGCTTCTTCTCCGGGCCCGGCAAGGCAATGGTCGATCAACCCGGCAAAGGGGTTGCGAAAATTCGGGTTGCGCAGCCAGGAGGTGACCAGCCCGCCCCCCAGCACGACCGGCAGCCCCGGATAGCGCTTCTTGAGAAAACCGATCATGGCAAAGCTGGTGGGGGCCTGGCTCAGGTAGTTCAGGGAGATGCCGATGAGGGCGGGCCGGGCTTTCTCGATAAGGCCGGGGAGCCGGGCCGCGAAGTAGGGAAAGAATATGTTTGCCTCGGGCTTCTCGGCAGCCCGGATAAGGTCCGCGCTGCTCAAGGGGGAGAGACCCTGTTCCTGATAGTTGGCCAGGCTGAGGGACAGGCGGCGCTGGCCGGTTTGCTCCAGCACCCGGTTGACATCCGCCACTGCCCGCCGGTAGCGGGAAGGGTTTTGGTACAGCTCCGGGGTGCGCAAGGCCGCCAGATTATCGTTGAGATTCCTGCCCGCGCGGAGGCTCCAGGTATCCGTGCCGGGGGTTGGGGCGGCGAGCAGGAACATCTGGCCTTCAAGGTTGGCGTCCAGCAGGGTGCAGGGCAGGCCATGACCACGGAGGGTCCCGGCCAGGCGGGCAATCCCGGCTGGAGGTTCGCAGGTCTTGGCGGCAGGGGGATGGATGAGGAGCATGGGAATGAAGATACCCGAATGCGTGCGGGAATGCCATGGTCGATGCAGCTTGGCGGAAGCCCGAGAGAGCTCCCCCTCCCTGCTGAAAAAAAAACGGGCGCTCATCTGAACATCTGGGCGCCCGCGGGAAACAGCCTGTTTGTGGAGTGAAGCTGGAGATTACAGGTGGCAGACCAGGACCGGGCAGCCGGCATAGCCGATAACCCGTGCGGTGACGCTGCCCATGAGCAGGCGGGTCAGCCTCTTTCTGCCGTGGGAGCCCATGACCACCAGGCTAGCGGAGATTTCCCCGGCCAGGGTGGTAATGGCCTGATGGGGCTTGCCATCCCGGACGAACAGTTCCGTCTGCACCCCGAGATCCCCGGCCCATTTTCTGACCTTGTCCAGAACCTTGTCCGCTTCCTGCACGACTTCCTGGCCGAGGGGGTAAAACTCGTCATTGGTGTAAAACTCGTCATTGGTATAGACCACGGAAACGGCGTTGAGCTTAGCTTTCCGTTCCTGGGCTATCTCCAGGGCCCGGGCCAGGGCGTTGTCGCAGCAGGTGGAGCCGTCCGTGGCCAGCAGGATGTTCTCCCAGGAGAGTTTGCCGTTTTCCGGAATCACCAGAACATCCTTGCCGGTATACCCGATGACCTGGGCGGTGACGCTGCCCATCAGCCCCCGTTCCACCTTGCCCTTGCCCCGGTGGCCCACGATGATCAGATCGCAGTCTTCCTCCTCGGCGACATGGACGATCCGTTCATAGGGCTCACCCTGTTCCAGGTTGGTCAGGATATGGACCCCTTCGCGGTCCGCTAGCTGCCGGGCCTCGTCCAGCAGCTCCTGGCCGGGTCCGGCAATGGTTTCTTTAATGTCGGAAATCCCGATGAGCTCCAAGTCTCCCTGGTAGGGCGGGACAACGGCCAGAACCTTGATCCAGCTCTTGTCCTCCCTGGCAAGCTGGCTTGCCAGGGAGAGGGCGTTTTGGGCCGAGGGAGAACCGTCGTAGGCAACGAGAATCTTTCGGTACTTAGCCATGGTTTACTCCGGCAAGGGCTCTTTTGCTGTGACGGTCGGCGGTCATCCCCTTGACCATGGCCACGATGATGATGAGGGCTGCAGAGCCCAAGGCTGCAACCAGGGACCAGAAGCTGATGCCTTCGAGCAGGGCAAGAGTGTTGGCGCCAATGGGGCTCATCAGATCAAGATCGATCAGGTAGCCGGGGATCTTGACGCCGCGGCTGACCGCGACAATGAGCATGGTGGTGGCCATGACCACCTTGATGATGTAATCCTTGACATAGGTGGTGCCCAAGGCGCCGAGCTGCACGCCGATGAGGGAGGTGGCCAGGAGCAGCAGGGCGAGACGGATATCGATAAGGCCGGAGAGGCCCCACTGCACGGAACCCCAGGCACCCATGACAAAGGCGATGATCAACTCGGTGGCGCTGGCCACCACGGCGGAGGCGCCGATCACGTAGATCATGCCGGGGACGCCGACGAAGCCGCCCACGGCGATGGTGGCGGCGAGCATGCCGGTGAGCAGGCCGACCGGGATGGTGATCCAGGCGGAGATGGTCACCTTGGCGGTTTTGAAGTGCATCATGGGCGGGAGCTGGATCTTCTGCATGGTCATGGCCAGCTTGCTCACGGTCTCTTTGCCGCCGCCCCTGGCGAGTTTCCAGGCATCATAAAACACATAGCCGCCGACAAAAACGAGAACAATCAGGAAGACCGTGCTGATATAGAGGTTGGAGCCTGCGCCGCCAAATTGGTTCAGGATGTATTTCTGGATCTTGATGCCGATCTGCACGCCGATGACGGCGGTGGTGGCCATGACCAGGCCGAGCTTGATGTCAGCCTGGCCGTATTTCCAGCGCTTGTAGGCGCCGACCATGGCCTTGGGGAACTTGTGGCACATGTTGCTGGCCACCGCCACCGCCCCGGGCACGCCCAGGGACATCATGGCCGGGGTCATGACAAAGGCGCCGCCGGAGCCGATGAAGCCGGAGAGCAATCCGCCAACGGCGCCGATAACGAGCAGCGCAATGAGCTTGCTGGCGGTCATGTCCATGAACATTACGGAGACATCCTTCATTACCTTGCCTTCGGCATGTTTGTCCAGATTGATCAGCACCTTTTGGTTCATTTTCATGTCCTCGGGCTGCATCTTCTCGCCCAGGGTCAGGGTCATGAGTTCCTTGGTGCCATCCTTCTGGAAGACAACGGTGCGGTCCACGGCATTCACTTCGCTGATAATGCCTTTGAGCATATCCTTGGACGGCCCGTCTCCGGCGGCAAGGGCCGACTGGGCGAGCAGGGACAGGGGAACAAGGGCGAACATGAGTATAATCAATAACTTCTTCATGGTGGGTGGATATCCTTTATGCGAGCCAGCGAGGCTGGTTTATTTTTTTGCTTCAAGGCCAAGGGAGCTCAGCAGATTGCTGGCAAAGGCCCCGTGGATGAAGGAAAAGAAGAAGGCCGCCCCCACCGGGTACGCCCCGCGCCAGCCGCCCATGGTGAAGATCTCGGTGACCAGCTTTTCGTTGGTGAAGAGCAGGACATAGGCGGAAAGCGAGATCGCCCCGAAGATGATGGTCTTCAGGTAGGGCTTGCTTTTTGCCGCCGGAGCCGGGGATTTGCCGTACTGTTTTGTGGCGTTCTCGCCCAGAATCTGGCGGGCGGTGTCGTATTCGCCTGTCTCGGCAAAGGCGACAGCCGACATGTTTGTGTCAAAGGTGGTGATGGTCATTTTTTCTCCCTTATTGGTCTGAATTTATTCCGCTCATGGCATTTCAACGCCGTCAGCACTGCTGTTTTTGAACGACGGCTAAAGGTGTCAGGCCCTGGCCGATCCCGCACACATCACGACAGGGCACTGCAACGCCTGAAATTTGGTGATCATGTTTTCTTTTGCCTTGCGGCAGCTCGCGCCGTCCGGCTCCAGTGCATCGAAGACAACGCACAGGATATCCCGGCGGGTACCGGCATGCCGGAGCACCTCGTCCGCCAGGCAGCCAAGCCCACTGACCGGGTGATAGACAACGCCTTTTTTGCGCAGGGCGGTGTTCAGGGAGGCGAGCGGTTCTTTTTTCTGGTTCAACCCGGAAGCCGTTTTGTTTCCCGGCATGCGCAGCATATGGAAAATTTCCAGGCCGCCGCCGAGGCGCTGACAGAGATGCAGGGCGTAGCTGATGGTTCTGGTCTCAAGCTCCGGTTTGTCGGTTCCCAGGAGCACCCGTTTGTGCGCATTTTTGTTTGTCTTGAGAAACTGGCGGGCCGTCTCGAGCTCGCCAGCCTCGGCAAAGGTCGCCGCGGTCATGGATTCTTCAAGTTTTTTGAATAGTGTCGTCAGGGCGCTCATGGGTCGTTCCAAGGAAAAGAGTGTTCGGTTCAGTGGGCGGTCTGGTTCGGCAGGATCTGGCCGCCAGTCATCTGTGTGGTCTGCTGCGCCCGTTTGCTCAGCGCCGGTTTCCGGCTGCCGATGCATTCTTGTGCCAGTTCCGGTTCGTTGGCCTCGGCAAAGGTAATGGCCATCATCAGGCGGTCAAAGCGGTTCAGGATGGTGTTCATGGTGGGTCTCCTTCGTATGTGTATATTGCGACGGAGCAAGTTAAAGGCTCTGTTGTCTGTTTCATTGAGCAACAAGCGTGCCAGACTTGGACTATTCTTTTTATCCTGTTATTTCGTATGGTTACTTTAGTTTCAGGCGGGAGGGGTGATGTTTCAGTTCCGCAACATTATTTTTGGTAAAAAAATAATAGTTAATAAAATCAAGAAAATAACAAGGTGTTGCAACGAGAAAAGAAGTGTTGCCAAATGCAACCTCTGGACTTTGGTTTTCAGTGGGGGTATTGTGCACTCGAACAGAAAACCGGCAGGGGGAATCAGCGCCCTCGCGGGAAGGGAAGGCAGATTATGTTCCACCTCGGCATACGCAAGAAGATCACCTTTGGCTTCTACCTGCTGCTCACCCTCATGGTGGGCTCCGCCGTTCTGACCTATGGCATCGTCAAGCGGGTGGAAGAACAGGTTGCCTTCGGCGAGGTCATCGAGGACTTTTTTAATACGGCACTTGAGCTGCGCAGGTTCGAGAAGAATTATTTTCTCTACCGGCAGGAAAAGGATTTTCAGGAAAATCAGCTCTACTGGGAGAAGATCAGGGATCTCTTTGAAAATAACGCGGCGGCCCTGCATCTGGTGGTTTCTTCCGCCGAGATCCAGCAGCTGGCGAGGGTAATTGGGGCATACAACGGGTTCATGGGGCAGCTCCACGCATATGACCTGGGGGTTGCGGGCGGCGGCGCAAGCGGGATCCGCGTTCAGGAGAGGCTGGAAGAGCGGGTCCGGCATACCGGCAAGGAGCTCACCAAGTTTGGCGAGAAAACCCGGGATGCGGTGAAAAAAAAGATCAAGACACTCCTGAAAACGACCCGGAACATCCTTCTTGCCTCCATGGTCTGCCTGTTTGTTTCCGCCCTGACCATTGCCGCCCTTCTGGGGAGGAAGGTGGTGAACTCCTTGAAGATTCTCGAGGGATACACCAAGCGAATTTCCCAGGGCGATTTTGTCGAGGTCGCGGTGGGCGAGGGGGAGCAGGAGATCCGTTCGCTGCTCACGGCGTTCAACCGGATGACCAAGGAATTGCAGGTGCGCCAGCATCAGTTGGTGCAATCGGAAAAACTGGCGGCGCTGGGCACCCTGCTCTCCGGGGTGGCCCATGAGTTGAACAACCCTCTGTCCAATATCTCCACCTCGGCCCAGATTCTGGGCGAGGAAATTGAAGAGGACAATGTGGAGTTCAAGAAGAACCTCATCGGCCAGATAGAGGTCCAGTCGGACAAGGCCCGTGATATCGTGCGCACCCTGCTGGAATTTTCCCGGATCAAGGAATTCAAAAAAGAGAAGCTGCTCCTCAGGAAGCTGGTGGAGGAAACCATCCTGCTCATCCGGGGGCACGCGCCCAGCGAAGTGGTTATTGCCGTGGACATCCCCGAGGATCTTTCCATCATCGTTGACAAGCAGCGGATGCAGCAGGTCCTGCTCAACCTGATCAAGAATGGGATCGACGCGGTGCAGGGCCACGGGCATATCTGGGTTTCCGCCCTTGGCACGGGGTGCGGCACCGGGCTTGACGAGGTGGAAATCCTCATTGAGGATGACGGGCCGGGGATCGACGCGGAACATGTCAACAGGATCTTCGACCCGTTTTTCACCACCAAGGACGTGGGGCAGGGCTCCGGCCTCGGGCTGTTCATTGTCCATGACATAATCGAGTGGCATGGCGGGACCATCAGTGTGGACAGCAGGCCCGGCCTTGGCACCACCTTCATTATCTGGCTACCGGGAGAGCAACAGGAAATGTAACTATCCAGCAGCGCCACATCTGCTTTGTCATCGGCCTGCTCATGTGCAACAGCACACTTCGCAGGCCTCTTCCTCGCATCTGTAGCACTGCTGAACAGTTACATCCCTTGGTATTAGTTCAATTCCGGCATAAAGCTGACAGTTACCAGGAAACTGACAATGAATGACGAAACCGCGAAAATACTGGTCGTTGACGACGAAGAGATAGCTCTGCACAACCTCAAGCATGTTTTGAAGAAAGAGGGCTACGAGGTCACCGCCTCCCAGAGTGGTCCCCGGGCCCTGCATCTGCTGGAGGAGAATATGTTCGACCTTGTCCTGACCGACCTGAAGATGGAAAAGGTCGGCGGCATGCAGATCCTGAAGCGCACCAGGGAGATCTATCCCGACACCGAGGTGATCATGATCACCGGCTACGCCACGGTGGATTCCGCCATCGAGGCGATGAAGGGCGGGGCCTACCATTATATTGCCAAGCCATACAAGCTGGATGAGGTCCGGAAGGTTGTGCGGGAAGCCCTGGAGAAAACCAGGCTCAAGCGGGAAAACAGCAGGTTGCGGGAGCACCTCAAGGCCTTTCAGGGAGAGGCCCGGATTATCACCGACAACCCCGGCATGAAAAAACTGCTGGCCACGGCCGGACAGGTCGCCACCTCGGACAGCAATGTTGTGATCTGCGGGGAGTCGGGCACGGGCAAGGAACTGCTGGCCCGATTTGTCCATGCCTGCAGCAACCGCCGGAACGGTCCCCTGTTGTCCGTGAATTGCGGGGCCTTTCAGGAGGAGTTGCTGGCCAATGAGCTCTTCGGCCATGAGAAGGGGGCCTTTACCGGGGCGGTGGAAATGAAGAAGGGGTTGGTGGAGATGGCCGATGGCGGCACCCTTTTCCTCGATGAGATCACGGAGATGTCCCCGGCCATGCAGGTGAAGCTCCTCCGGGTGATCCAGGAAAAAGAGGTGATGCATCTGGGCGGGGTTTCGCCGGTCAAGGTCAATGTCCGTTTTCTCGCGGCCACCAACCGGAACCTGCCGGAGGAGGTGAGGCTGGGGCATTTCCGGCAGGATCTGTTCTTCCGGATCAACGTGGTGGCGCTCCAAATCCCGCCCCTGGCCGAGCGCAAGGATGACCTGCCCCTCTTGATCCAGCATTTTATCAGGAAATACGGGGTGTTGATGCACAAGGAGGTGCGGAACATCGACCCGGAGGTGGTGGATATTCTGCTGCGTTACGATTTTCCGGGCAATGTCCGGGAGCTGGAAAACATCATCGAGCGCGGGGTGGCCCTGGCCAGCGGCGACACCATTGAGGTCGGGCATCTGCCGGAAGACCTGCGCGGCGCCTCTTTCCAGACATTCCGCCGGAAAAGCGGCGGAATCCCGAGCCTTGCCGATCAGGAACGGGCCTATATCGAGTGGGTGCTGAAGGAACACGGAGACAACAAGAGCCTGGCCGCCCAGTCGCTGGGCATTGACCGGGTTTCCCTGTGGCGGAAGATCAAGAAATACGAGCTCGAGGGCTGAGGGGCGATCGGTTTAGCAAGCCTTTAGTGCGTTGTTGTCCCGTCGGTGTTGGGCAGGGGCGGCAGCAGCAGGCCAAAGGCGCTGCCCAGCCTGCGGACCAGCTCGATGAAGCTGTGGGGCAGCGGCAGGTCGCGGTCAGCCAGGAGGATTCCCAGGGTTTGCGCCTGCTGGAGGGTGGCGGTGCTGTTCAGGCCTTCCTGGTGGTCGCACAGGGATTGGATGCGGAGGGCGTCGGTGAGAGGAATCCGCAGCTCCTCAAGCATGGCCCCGACCTTGGCCTGCTCGTGGGCAATGAGGTTCGCGTGGCTCCGGGCGAAGACGGCAAAGGGCTCCTCATGGGCCGGAGCGCCGAAGATCGCATTGACCAGCGCCCCGGCAAGCTTGGCGATGAAGGCACCCTCCCGGTCGGGATGTTTCTTCGCCAGCGCCTCTTTCAACTTTTTAAAAGAAATCATCTTCACGATCTCGACTCCCTCGCGCAGAATGGGAATCAGCTTGCTTTCAAAGGTCATGGGCAGAATCCTCCCCTGTCCGGTACGGGTGCACAGGCTGGGTGTTTTTTGGGATAGGAGCGCGGCCTGGGGCGGCTCAGGTGAAAAGATCCGGTTCGCCAGTGACCTTGCGGACAAGCTCGCGGTAGTCCTGGGCGCCGTTGGACCCGGGGGCAAACTCAAAAATGGTCTGACCATAGGCCGGAGCCTCGGACAACCGGACGTTGTAGCGGATCGGGGCGCAGACCTTATCCCCGTAAATTTTTTCAATCTCATCCAGAAACTCGGTCCCCCTTTTCACCCGCATGTCGCGGAAGGTGGGCAGAATGTATCGGAGCTGGACCTCCTTGCGGAATTTCTGAATGGAGGCGATGCTTTTCAGGAACTCGCCAAACCCCTGGATGGACATGACCTCCAGGGAGACAGGGGTCATCAGCTCGTGGACATAAAAAAGAACATTGACGGTGAGGGGGTCCCAGCCCGGCGAGGTGTCCACCACCACGTAATCGTAGTCTTTTTCCAGCGGGGTCAGGGCCTGGGCAATGGTAAGCTCGCCGCCGTAGTCCTTGCGGTCGATGAGGCGCTTGAGGCCTGCCAGGGATTTGCCTCCGGCCAGGATCCACAGGTTCTTGCGGGCCTGAATGATTGCCTCCTGGGGGGGCAGCTCGCCGGTCACCAGCTCGGTAAGGCCGCCCTTGGGTTTCACGCCCAGCATGAAGCTCGACTGCCCCTGGGTGTCGGTGTCAACCAGGAGAACCTTTTTGCCCGCCAGGGCAAGCCCGGCCGCGAGATTCACCGAGGTTGTGGTCTTGCCGACCCCGCCCTTGCTCAGTGAGACGCCGATCCTTCTGGTTTCCTGGCAGGGTGGAGTCGGGGGGCCGGGAGCTGGAGCAGGCGCGGCCTCGATTGTGGCGGGCTGCGGCGGGGGGGGATCTGGTTCTTCGCGCGGGATATCGAGAGGAAACTGCTGCCCGCAGCCTTGGCAGCGAGCCATCCTGACATTGGGCGGGATTCTTTTTTCATCGATATTGTGCTGTTTTTTGCAATGAGGACAAGTGATTATCATTGTGAAGTCTCCGGGCCTGCTGAGGCCAACTTCTTGTTATTTCTGGCGAAGGTCCTTTAAAATCTCTTTGATCAGGTGGCTTTTCTCGCCTTTTTCCTCAAAGTCCTTGAGGATCATCCTGAGCGCCTGATCGACAATCCGTGACTTTGAAATCCGGGATTTCAAGCGCTGGTGCACAAGTTCGTTTATTTTATCCCGCGCCTCATCCAGATCAGCGAAAATCTCTCCGGAAAGATAGTGGGTGGATTTTTTTTTGCTGTCGCCCCCAGGTTTTTTTTTCTGATCCGCGCATGATGCGCTTCCGTCAGGATGTTTGGGGCTTGCCTTTTCTCCGGAGCGATGAATCAGCTTGGCAAGGGAGGAAGCCTCATGCGCCGCTTCCTCCGATGAGCCTTTCAGGAGGTCATCCATGATGTCGTGTTTATTCTTTGCCGCCATTCTTTCCCGGGTCCATGATGAGGTTGCGGTTCAATTCCGGCCAGGGCCGGCAGGGCGGCTTGTTTCGCCAAAGAGTCTGGCGTGGTGCGTTGCCAGAAAGTGCTGCAGGGTATGCTCGTCCTTTTGGCTCAGGTCGATGAACTCGATTCCGCAGTGGCACTCGCCGGAGGTTTCGCTCGGAGAGATATGGGTGACTTTTCCCCGGAGGGCGATGGTATTGTCGCCGATATGCAGCGTGACGCTGTGGGGCGCGCCTGCCAGAAAGCCGCCAAGGGAGGGGACGATGAGGCCCAGGCCGCGACTGCCGACATCGCAGACCCGGTGGATGCGGCCATCGATTTCGGCGCAGACCGTATCATCGTCGAGAATGGGTTCGCGATAGTTCTTGCGGATGATTTTTTGGAGATCGGCGTCCGCAGGGTTGGCCCCGGCTGGAGCGACAGGCAGGTCCGTAAGCTCCCAGGGCGCTGTTTCTTCGGTCCCGCTTTTTTTCTTGGTCATTACCGGCTCCTTATGGTCATGTGCTGATGGGAGGCAAAAAAAGCCTGGAAAAGAGCCTGCTCCCAAAGACGTGCGAATATGCAGGAGATGTTTGATTATTTATTGGCATTGCCAAGATTGTCAAGGCAAAACAGTCAGTTGTTGCGCCTTGACAGGGGCAGGGCGGGCCGAGGCGCTCAGCCCAACTCGGGAAATTTCACCTTGAGGGTTTCCTTGTCCGCAGTGCGTTCGATCTTTACCTGGACCTCGAGCTGGTCATTTTTAAGACCAAGGATCAGCGGCACCCCCCCTTTGTCTTCATCCAGATGGAGGATGGTGCGCATAATGGCGATGATCCTGTCGAAAACAGGCCGGGCTGGCGGGCGCAGGGCGATTTTTTCAGCATCGTGCTTGATGGTGACGGTAATCTTGTCATTTTTCCGTTTGAGGGAAAGCTGCCTGGCCTCTTCGGTCAGGGTGAAGAGAAGGGCAAGAGCCAGATAACGGAGGGCGTCCTCCTGGATGTCGGCGGAGGGGGCATCCGCCACCTTCTGAATGGTGGCGGCATAGTCTGTGCCCAGATAACAGTCGCACATTTCCATAAGTTTCAGGTGAAGATTCGGGTCATGTATTTCCATGGCGCCTCCTGGCATGGTTCTGCTGGTGGAATAATCCTTACGATTGCTTGCTCCTGCCCCTCATATTGCTATGAACCGCTTTGTCGTGTCAAGGGAAAGGATGCTGAAAAGCAAAGGGTTTTTAGGCGAGGTGTTTTTTGTCCTTGAAAGAATTTTGACAGCGTGGCGGCAGCCTGCTATATTTTCCGCTCGCCGGAGACAGGTGGCGTATGTCGCAGGCGTTGCATCATGGTCATTGACATGTGTCCTCGTTTTTTTTACGGGACCAGCAACCATTGAGAAGGCAAGGAGATCAGGAGCATGAAGACCGACCTATCGCATACCCTGTTTGTAAAGGCGCAGCAGCTTATCCCCGGCGGAGTGAACAGCCCGGTGCGGGCCTGCAAATCCGTGGGCTGTGAGCCTCTCTTTGTCAAAAGAGCCGCTGGTTCCAAAATCCACGATGTGGATGGCAATGAGTTTCTCGATTTTGTCTGCTCCTGGGGGCCGATGATCCTTGGGCATAATCATCCGGCCGTGGTCGCGGCCATTGAAAAAACCCTGCAAGACGGCACCAGCTTTGGCGCGCCCTGCCCCCTGGAGATTGAACTGGCCGAGCTGGTGATCAAGGCCCTGCCCTCGGTGGAAAAGGTGCGCTTCGTCAGCTCCGGCACCGAGGCGACCATGAGCGCCATCCGGCTGGCCCGGGGCTACACCGGCCGCAAGGTGGTGGTGAAATTTGACGGTTGTTACCATGGCCATGCCGACAGTTTTCTGGTCAAGGCGGGCTCCGGGGTGATCACCCTCGGCATCCCCGGCAGCCCCGGGGTGCCTGAGGATATTGTCAGGAACACGGTGTCCATTCCTTATAATAACCAGGAGATACTGGAAAAGACCCTGCGTGATGAAAAATTGGACATTGCCTGTGTGATCATCGAACCGGTTGCCGGAAACATGGGAGTTGTCGCCCCACGGCCCGGATTTCTGCAAAAGCTGCGCTCCCTGACCACTGAATTGGGCATTGTCCTGATCTTCGACGAGGTGATCACCGGCCTGCGTCTGGCCTTGGGCGGAGCGCAGGAATACTTTGGGGTCATGCCGGATCTCACCTGTCTTGGCAAGATCATCGGCGGCGGCTTGCCGGTGGGCGCCTACGGCGGCAAAAAAGAGATCATGGACAATATCGCTCCGGACGGTCCGGTCTATCAGGCCGGCACCTTGTCCGGCAACCCCTTGGCCATGGCGGCCGGCGTGGCAACCATGCAACAGTTAAGCAAACTCGACTTTTATGATGATCTGGAAAAGAAGGCCGCCACCTTTGCCGACAAACTCGCGGAAATCGCTGAAAAGTATCTGCCCGGCCAGACCACGCTCAATCGGGTGGGCTCCATGATGACCACTTTCTTTACCCCCGGGCCGGTGACGGATTTTGAATCCGCCATGGCCGCGGATACGGAAAAATACGGGGCTCATTTTCGGCAGATGTTGAGCCAGGGCGTCTGGCTCGCGCCTTCCCAGTTTGAGGCCGCCTTTATCTCGGCGGCCCAGAGCCAGGCCGACTTGGACCTTGCTCTCGACAAAACTGAATGGTCATTCAAAAAGTTGGCTCAGGAGCAAAAAAGCCGTTGACTTTGGGGGGATGCCATGATACTTATCGGAACGATTTTGTATTAGTGGTGCCCCTCTGCGAACAGGTTTTGCAGGGAGGAGATAATGTCCAGCAACCGTAAAGAAATAATGAAGTTGTTGGCAGACTTCGGCACCATTGGCATGACCGTGGCCTTCTCCATTTTTATCGGGGTCGGGATCGGCTATTTTTTGGATCACAAGGTTTTCGGCGGCAGGACCCGTCCATGGTTTACCCTGATTTTTCTCGGAGTTGGGGTGGCTGCCGCCTTTAAAAATCTTTACACGATGAGCAAACGAAAGGATCTGTAAGAGCAGATGCGTGACCTGGCCACAACAGACGGGGATATTTTTCTGAAGAATATCCGTATCCTCAACTGGCTGTTGTTGGGAGTCATGACCTTTGCCGGCTGGCTGGCGTTTTCCCCCCTTGTTGCCAAATCAATCTTTGTCGGCAGTCTCGTCGGCACCGTGGGTTTTGAACTGTTAAAAAGGGATCTGGCCGGCATTCTCAGCGGTCTCACCCATGAAAACAAGAAAGCAAAAAAGATTGGTTTTTTTATTAAATACTTTGCCCGCCTCGCAGCACTAGCCGTTCTTCTTGTATTTTTGGCCAAGTTTCGGCTGGTCAATTTGACAGGCCTGTTGATCGGTTTGTCAGCGGTAGTGTTGAGCATTTGCATAGCCGGGGCAGGCGAGGCAAAAAAATTATTTTTAATTGTGAAGGAGGCTTCGTAAGGTACGATGGAACATCCAATACTATTTATTTCGCTTCTCCTGGAGAAACTGGGGCTGCCGGTGCCGCACGGCCTGGTTGGTCACACGCTGCTTGAAAAACTCGTATCCCCGCACATGACCTATGGGTTGCTGGTCATGCTTTTTCTGATCATCGTACCGAAGTTGACCTTGGGCAACATGACCTTGGTGCCCGGCAAGGCCCAGAATTTCTGGGAAGTGATTATCGGCGGTCTCGAGGAATTCATGGCCGAAAACATGGGCAAAGAGGGTGCCAGGATGATGTTCCCCATGGTGGCCACCTTTGCGCTTTATATTCTGGTTGCCAATCTCATCGGCTTGATGCCGGGCTTTATGTCGCCCACCTCGAATCTTAACATCACGCTGGGCTGTACGCTGATCGTTTTCGTCACCACCCATATTCTGGGTCTGAAATACCATGGCCTTGGCTACATCAAGCATTTTTTAGGCCCCATGCCCTGGTTGATCCCCCTGATGTTCCCCATTGAGGTCGTCAGCCATCTGGCGCGTATCTTGTCGCTCTCCATCCGACTGTTCGGCAACATCATGGCCAAGGAAACCCTGCTGGGCATTCTGTTCATGCTGGCCGGCGCTTATTTTGCACCGCTGCCTATTCTCGTGCTTGGTGTCTTGGTTTCCGTTGTGCAGGCCGGCGTTTTCGTGCTCCTGTCGGTTATTTACTTTTCAGGCGCCATGGAACATGCGCACTAATTCGCTGCGTTTAGCAATTTTCATATACTGTCACTGAAATTAAAGAAGAAGGCCAATATAAATTCAAAACGAAGGAGGAAGTAGTAAGATGAAAAAGGTAACAATAGGTTCTATTCTGTCGCTGTTGCTGGTGCTTGGTTTGTCCACCATGGCCATGGCCGCTGAAGGTGGTAATGCCGCCGGTGAGTTTCCAATGTCTCTTGCCGTGCTTTGTATCGCTTGCGGCGTTGGTGTCGGCCTTGCCGCTTTGGGCTGCGGTGTCGGTATGGGACATGGTATCAACGGCGCCTGCTCCGGTATTGCCCGCAATCCTGAGGCCTCCGGCAAGATTACCGTGACCATGATCATCGGTATGGCTTTGATCGAGTCGCTCACCATCTATGCTCTGGTTATTGCCTTGATCCTGCTCTACGCCAATCCGCTTATGTAGTAATAAAAAGAGTGGTAATAACGGAAAAAGGCCGCCGAGCAAACACTCGGCGGCCTTTTTCCGTTTTCTGGGGTCCTCCGGTCATGAGCGAAGTTGTTGTCCAGCCCTGTCGTAGCAAGAACGAGCCGCAACTCCCGGCCTGGGGGATTCTGCTGGTGAATCCCTCCGAGGCCTGTCAGGCAGCGCGGATCTCAGGCCAGGAAGGCTGGACCCGGCATTTTCTTTTTCACAGCAACCTCCATCTTGCCCAATCGCCCCCCATGTTCTGGGCAGGCCCTGCGGTGGGGGCGCCCATGGCGGTGATCTGTCTGGAAAAGCTCATCGCTCTCGGAGCCAACCGGATCATCGTTTGCGGTTGGTGCGGTTCGCTCTCCCCTGACCTTGGCGTGGGCGAACTGGTGCTGCCGACCTGGGCCATCAGCGAGGAAGGGACCTCCGGGCATTACCCCGTGGCGGGCAGGAGCGAATCTTCTCCTCGGCTGCGCAAGGGTCTGAAGGATTTTTTTCTCGGTGCTGGCAAAGAACTCAAGGAGGGGCCGATCTGGACCACCGACGCCCTGTACCGCGAGACCAGGGAAAAGGTTGTCCGCTATGGCCAAAAGGGTGTTCTCGCCGTTGACATGGAGTGTTCCGCGCTCATGCAGGTCGCGGCGTTTCGCCAGGTTGAGCTGGCCGCTGTCATGATGGTTTCGGACCTGTTATGGCAGGATCCCTGGCTGCCTGCTTTTCAGAGCAAGGAATTTCGTACCCGTTCCCGGGGCTTGGTGGCCGACCTTTTGCGCTGTGTCGGCGCCCTGGCTGCGGCATAAATATTATTGAGGCGATGATGCGTAGCGTTTTTACTGTCAGTCTTGGCTGTCCCAAAAATCTGGTGGATACGGAGCTCATGCTCGGCCTGCTTGTCGAGGCCGGTTACGCGCCCTGTGAGGAGGCAAAAGAGGCTGATCTGCTGCTGGTCAATACCTGCGGCTTTATCCAGTCCGCCGTGGAAGAGGGGATCGAGGAGATTCTGACCCTGGCGGAGGTCAAAGAGCGCTACCCTGAAAAAAAACTGGTGGTGGTCGGCTGCATGGTGCAACGCTACGGCGCGGATCTTGCCCGCGAGCTGCCCGAGGTCGATCTCTTCATCGGCACCGAGGGAACCCAGGATATCGCAAGCAGATTGCAGGGGCTTGCCCAGGCAGATAAACCGCTGGTGCACCTTGCCCCGCCAACTTTTTTGCTGGACTCCACCTTGCCGCGTCGGCTTTCTTCCCCGGCGCACCGGGCCTATATGAAAGTGACCGAGGGCTGCGCCAACCGGTGTGCCTATTGCCTGATCCCCTCCCTGCGGGGCGACCTGCGCAGCCGACATCTTGCCGATCTGGTGAACGAGGTGGGGATGCTCGCGGAAAACGGGGTGCGGGAGCTGACCTTGGTGGCCCAGGATCTTACCGCCTATGGCCATGACCTTGGCCCTGGCGCCCCCCGCCTGGTGGAGTTGTTGCGCTCCCTGCTGGCGGCCAGCGATATCCCCTGGTTCCGCCTGCTGTATCTCTATCCCACCCGGGTCAATGCCGGGCTCCTTGAGTTCATGGCCGCCAATCCCCGGATTGTCCCCTATCTGGATATCCCGCTCCAGCATGTGTCGGATTCCGTGCTGAAGGCCATGAACCGGCCCTACGGCCTCCAGCGGATCGAGACACTTCTAACGCGGATTCGTTCGATTCTGCCCCAGGCCGCCATTCGGACCACCTTCATGGTGGGCTTTCCCGGGGAGACCGAGGAGGATGTGCGGCTGCTCGCCGAGTTCATGCAGGCCCAGCAACTGGCGCATGTCGGGATCTTTGGCTACTCAAACGAAGAGGGCTGCGCCGCCTACAATCTGCCCAAGCAATGCAGCGAAGAGGAAAAAAGCGAGCGTCGGCAGCGGCTCATGGAGCTCCAGAGCGGGATCTCCCTTGCCGGAAATCAGGCAATGGTCGGCAGGGTGGAAAAGGTGCTGGTCGAAGGCTGGAGCCGGGAAACCGATCTCTTGCTGGAAGGGCGAACCCGTTTTCAGGCCCCGGAGATAGATGGCTGTGTTTATATCAATGCTGGGGTATGCAATCCGGGTGATATTGTGGATGTTCGGATCACTGAGGCCCACCCCTATGATCTGGTTGGCGAGATTGTCGGCGCAGCGGCAGAGGATCTGATTTAAATGGCAAGAACGGCAGCAGCGCCGCTTACGCTGCTGTTAGCGGCGTAAGGATCCGTAACGGAAAGGTCAGGAAGCAATGGTTTTCCGTAACGGCTCCTAATCAGCCGATTCGTTGACCTGTTCCTTCAGTTCCTTGCCGACCTTGAAGAAGGGAAGTTTTTTTGGCTTGACCTTGATTTTTTCTCCGGTTTTCGGGTTGCGGCCGAAATACGAGTCGTACTCCTTGACCACAAAACTGCCAAAGCCCCGGATTTCTATGCTCTCGCCCTTTGCCAGGGCATCGGCCATGGCGTCAAGGATGGTGGTCACGGCTGAGCTCGCGTCCCGCAGGGGAACATGCATCTCTTCCGCAAGTGCTTCGATCAACTCCGATTTGTTCATCGTCCTTCTCCGATGTGCTGCCGTTAAAAAAACAAGATTAAATACAGCAAGATAAAACATCTTAAACAGCTAAGTATTCAATTGTAAAGAGGATTTTTTTTAAGAGACAATAAGGGCGAGATCCGCCGGGGTGAGGCGCCGGTATTTGCCGGTGGGCAAGGCGCCAAGCCGCAGGCCTCCGTAGGCGATGCGCTTGAGCGCGAGAACCCGGTGGCCTATGGCCTCGAACATCTTGCGGACCTGTCGTTTCCTGCCTTCGTGGATGGTGATTTCCAGGGTGGTTGTCGCCGGTTCCCTGGCAATGATCCTGACCTTGGCCGGCCAGGTTTTTTTCCCCTCCAGGTCGAACCCCTCCTCCAGCAGGCGGATTTTTTCAGATGTCGGCAGGCCGCGCACCTCTGCCTGGTAGGTTCGCTCTATCTCAAAACGAGGGTGGAGGATGCGTTCGGCAAAATCGCCGTCATTGGTCAGGATGAGCGCGCCTTCGGTGTCGAAATCAAGGCGGCCCACGGGAAAGACCCGGCTGGTGATGCCGGTGAGCAGGGATGAGACAATGGGCCTGCCCTGCGGGTCGTGGAGGGTGGTGACATAGCCCCGGGGTTTGTTGAGCAGGAGATATATTTTTTCTTCCTCCAGGCCCAGAGGACACCCTTCAAAGGCGACAACCTGCCGGTCCGGGTCAACCCGGACGCCCATTTCGGTGACGACCTTGCCGTCCACCGTTACTTTTCCCTGACGGATCAGCTCTTCGGCATTGCGCCGGGAGGCGAGACCAGCCTTGGCCAGGATTTTTTGCAGCCGTTCTTCGGGCATGGAAATGTGCTTTGGGGATCAGGCGCGGCAGGGCGCGGTAGCGGGGCGGCAGGAAAACAGGCGCTTAAGGGTGGGATGTCCTGGGTGGGGCAGCAGCGGTTCAGGCATGGTAGTCGCCGCGCTTCAACTTGGCGGCCTCGACATAAGAGGCGGTGGCCACCCGCTCAAGCAGGGCGGAGAGAGGGTTGTTTTCCGGGAGTTGATTTTTCAGGCTGACCAGGGCGGCGGTCTCATCTTCAAGGGCTGCGGCAAAGGGCTCAAGGTCCTGGGCGGAAAAAGAGGGATTGCCCAGGGCGGTGCTGAAATTTCCCAGGGTGTTGATGGTGTCTTCCGCCAGGGTAAGACTGTCCAGTCTGAGAGCCGCGGGGATTGGTGCAGTGGCGGAAGCTGCGGCCAAGGCTGTGGTGGCCGGGCTTTTGGCTGCCGCCAGTTCCTGGGCGAGGATCTCCTGAAAAGAGGCCCCCGTGGTCGAGGCGGAGCTCTTGCCGATGGTTGAAACATCCTGCTGGCCAGGAGTAATCGCGGTGATCTTCATGATGGACGCCCCCATGGTTATTGATTGCCCTGCCTACACCATAGCTATTCGGCAGAAGGATCGTCAATCTTTAAGAGAAAAACGGGGTAAAATTTTTCTGCTCAGCGAAAGCGGGGCGGCAGGATCTCGTTGATTTTTTCGTCCACCATCCGTCTGGTTTTTTCGTCCACCGCAAGCACCTCCGGGTACCATGGCTTCAGGCGGCAGTCAAGGATGATGGGCGGGGTCAGGCCGGGGTGGAAGCGGCGCACCTCGGTTGCGGCCGCATGGATATCCGCCGCCGGTTCGAAGCGGGTGAAAACGGTCCAGAGAAATTCCTGCAGATTTTCCGTGGCAGCCTGTGCATCGTCAACCAGCACGACCACCGGCCAGTCGGCGAGGGCGGGGCAGTGGGCCAGACGGGCGGGAAGATCCTGCCGGCGGGTAAAACCCTCCCCTTGAACCACCAAGGTGCCGGGGAGAAAGACCGTGGCCCGGTCGCAGCCCTGGGGCAGTTCGCCGTGAAAGGCCTCGGGCAGGATGCGGCGGGGTTCCTTGCCAAGCCCCATCATCATGGCCTTGGAGCCGTTGTTCACCGAGGGACCGGTATAATCCAGGGTGTCCTGGGAGACATTGGCAAAGACGAAGAGATCGGTTTGCCAGTTGATCCGTTCCAGTACATGGACCCACAGCCGTTTGAAATCCGTCACCTCGAGATCGCCATCGGTCAGGATCAGGAATTTGGTGAGCGATAACTGGCCTTCGCCCAGAATGCGAAGACCCGAGGCAAAAGCCTCGCGGGGGTAGCGGTTGGTGACCTTGGCCGCGGCCAGGCAGTGGAAGCCGGTCTCGCCAAAGGTCTTGAGCTGACGCACCCCGTTCATCACCAGAGGGAAGAGCGGGGACAACAGATCCTGGAGGAAGTCGCCGATGTAGAAATCCTCCTGCCTGGGGCGGCCCACCACCGTGGCCGGATAGATGGCGTCGCGGCGATGGTACAGCCGTTCCACATGGAAAACCGGGTAGTCGTGGGTGAGCGAGTTGTAGCCGTAATGGTCGCCAAAGGGGCCTTCCGGTCGCCGCATGTGGGGGGGGACAAAGCCCTTGGCCGCGAATTCGGCGCAGGCCACCAGGGGATGGCCGCCTGCGGGATCGCGGGTCATGGGCAACTTTTCTCCGAGCAACAGGGAGGCCAGCATCAGCTCCGGGATGTTTTCCGGCAAGGGGGCAATGGCGGCCAGCATCAGGGCGGGCGGCCCTCCGATGAAGAGGGTCATGGGCAGGGACTCATTGCGGCTTTCCGCGGCATGGTAATGGTAGCCGCCGCCCTTGTGGATCTGCCAGTGGATGCCGGTGGTGCGGTCATCGAAACGCTGGATGCGGTACATGCCCAGATTGTGGCCCCGGCCGTCCGGGTGTTCCGTATAGACCAGGGGCAGGGTGACAAAGGGGCCTCCGTCCGTGGCCCAGGAGGTGAGCAGGGGCAGCTCGCTCAGCCGGGCCGGGGTCTGGCAGACCTCCAGGATGGGGGCCTTGTCCGCCGGGACTTTTTTCAACCCCACCTTGGTGGCCTGACCCAGCAGGGAGCGCATTTCCCAGATCTTGCCCAGGCTGGGGGGCATCAGGGTCTCCGCCGCCCTGACCAGATCGGCCACGAACTGTTGGGGGCGTTTGCCAAAGGCCAGTTCAAGCCTGTGGGCCGTGCCGAAGAGGTTGGTGACCACGGGAAAACTGCTGCCCTTGACATTGGTGAACAGCAGGGCCGGGCCGCCCTGGGCGATCACCCTCCGATGGATCTCGGCAATCTCCAGATGCGGGTCAACCGGGGCGGAAACCTCGAGCAGGGAATCTTCCCGGCGCAGGATTTCGAGAAAGGCCCGGAGATCTCTGATAATATGCTGGCTCACCTTTGCGCTCTCCTTGAGGATATGCTATTTTGTGAAGGTAAATGATGGGGGTTAATTCTTGCTGGCCCCGGAAAAAGCCCATCGTGCGTCCGGGACGGCGTTTTTACAGCGTCTCAATCCTTGAGGAACAGGCGGTGATACTCCTTTTCGCTACAATGCTTATGCATCAGGCGGGAAAGAAAATCAAGGAGCGAGGCGATTTCTCCTTCTTCCAGGCGGGGAATGAGGGTCTGCAGGAAGTCTGGCTCGGCGAATCGTTGCAGAAATGCCGCCAGGGAACGCTCATCGGTTTCCCGGTTCAGGCCAAAGCAGATGTTTGCCGCTTTCAGGGGAGTGGGGGGTGTTTTTCTGGTGTTCATAGCAGCTTCCGGTAATTTTGGGTTTTTAAAATGATCGCTTTTAAAAGCAGTGATGGAAAAATGTCAAGGCAATGGATAACCCTGAAAAACGGGACGCAATCCACCGAGTCTCAGGAGCTGATCCGGATGGCCCTCGACCGGCTGCGGGAAAAAAGGGAGCTCGTTTCCCTGGTGCACACAGGCTATCAGTCTCCCAAGACGGTCATCGTCAACTACGACGACCGGATGCTTGAGATTGACAAGCCCATTGACTGGCCCGGAACCCAGGAGATTATCCATATCCTGTTCAAGGATGAGGCCATGGTCTGGAACAAGGTGCGGGTCCAGGTCAGGCGCACAACCGAAAGCAGCATCTTTACCGAGTTTCCCTCAACCCTGTTCCGTCTGCAGCGCCGGACCAACTATCGGGTTGGCGTGCCCCACGGCAGCACGGTCATGTTCATGCATAAAAATGAAATGCGTCAGGGGTTCCAGGTCATTGATGTCAGCGCCAACGGTATTTTCGTATGCACGGACAGGTTTGCTCCCCTTGAGCCAGGGGATATTCTGCTTGATCTGGCCGTGTTTTTCCCTGGCGCCGGCACCGGGCTGAGCGCAGGCACCTATATGAACATCAGCAAGGCAAAGGTAATGCGGGCAACCCGGGGAGACAATAAAAAATATTGTTACGGTATTCTTTTTGACCTTGCCAAGGGAGAAGAGGAAACGCTTCTCCAGTATGTGCGTCTGCGGGAGCGGGATCTGTTGCGCAAAGGGATGTTTTGATTTTTTCCCCGTGCGCCGTGGCGAGAACGGCTAGACAACGCGCCACAAGACCTTGCGGGAGCGGGGCCCGTCAAACTCGCAGAAAAAGATTTTCTGCCAGGTGCCAAGTTGCAGACGGCCATTTTCAATAAAGATCGTTACCGAGCTGCCGACAAGCGAGGCCATGACATGGGCCGGAGAATTGCCCTCCAGATGCTGGTAAGGATGATTCACCGGCACGATTTTTTGCAGGGCCGCAAGGATATCGGTCTGCACAGCGGGGTCTGCCCCTTCGTTGATGGTCAGCCCGGCGGTGGTATGGGGGGTGTACACGTGGCAGACGCCATCAACAATGCCGCTTGCAGCCACACCCTTTTGCACCTGGGCGGTGATGTCGGAAAACTGCATGGTCTTCGAGGTGGAAACGGCAAAGGTTCCTGCTGGCATGGAAGATCTCCTGGGCCGAAATGATGGGGGCAAATACTCCTAAGCCGTTGTTAAAAATGTTGGTCGTTCCGTATGGGTAAGACGGCAGCAGTGTAGCGGCGTAAGGAGCCGTAAAGAAACGGCCGGAATTGTACAAGTTGTTTTGCAACGGCTCCTAAGTTCTGCAAGAAAACTGTACGGTTATGACTATAATAGATTGCGGAACGTGTCAAATTGATTATAGAGCGGATTGGGTAAAAACAGGGAAGGGGCTATGGTAGAGAAAGTTTTTGAAAATCTTCGCTGGCTCGGCCATGACTCTTTTCTGCTCCGGGCCGGGGGCAAGATTATCTATTTCGATCCCTTCCAGCTTGGTCCGGGGCTGCCGCCCGCCGATATCATCTGTATTTCCCATGCGCATTACGACCATTGCTCTCCCGCTGATGTGCTCACGATCCAGCAGCCCACCACCCTCATTGTTACCGAAACACAGGCCGCGGCAAAACTTAAGGGGAAGATCATCACCCTTGCCCCGGGCGAGCGGTGCGAGGTGGAGGGGGTCACCATCGAGACGGTTCCTGCCTACAATACCAACAAGCAGTTTCATCCCCAGTCCAACAGCTGGCTGGGATTTATCCTCACCGTTGACGGAGTGCGGGTGTACCACGCCGGCGACACCGATTATATTCCGGAGATGAAAAATATCCGGGCGGATATTGCCCTGCTGCCTGTTTCCGGCACCTATGTGATGACCGCCGGGGAAGCGGCGCGGGCGGCCCTTGCTATCGGGCCCAGGATCGCGGTGCCCATGCACTATGGTGCCATTGTCGGTTCAACCGATGATGCGGCCCGCTTTGCCGCGGCGCTTGCCGGACGGGTACGGGTGGAAATTCTTGGCCGCGGATAGCCCCCAATATTTTCCGGTCTGCCTCAAGATCGCCGGCCGGCAATGCCTGGTCATCGGCGGCGGGCGGGTTGGCGAGCGCAAGGTGCAGGGGCTGCTGGCCCATGGCGCTTTGGTCAAGGTGATCAGTCCCGGGTTGAGCGAGACGCTTTCCGCCCTGCTGCGGGCCGGGACGATTGACTGGCTGGACCGCCTGTATCAGGAAGGAGATCTGGCCGGGGCTTTTCTGGTCATTGCCGCCACCGATGACCCTGCCGTGCAGGAGCGGGTCCATGCCGAGGCCGAAGAGCGGAACATCCTGCTCAATGTGGCGGATGTGCCGAAATGGTGTAATTTCATTCTCCCGGCCACGGCGCGGCGGGGAGACCTGGCCATTTCCGTTTCCACCGCAGGAAAAAGCCCGGCCCTGGCCAGTACCCTGCGTCAGGCGCTGGAGGTCCAGTTTGGTCCTGAATATGGGGTTCTGGTGGATATCCTCGGGGCTCTGCGGGATACCGTTCTGGCCGGCGGCAGGCCGCATGCGGAAAACAAGCTGATTTTTGCCCGGCTGGCTGATCCCGGGATGGCGGTCTGGATCAGGGACGGCCTCTGGCAAAAACTCGCCGCCCATATTCAGGAAGTCCTGGGCCCTGATGTCCCCCTTGCCTGCCTGGAGGCGGCCAGACAGGCATACCAGCAATCTTCAGGAGCGACGCGATGACCCTGTTGTTTCAGCTCACCCTGTATCTGTACCTCCTGGCCACCGCAGTGTATGTGGTCCATTTTCTCTCCCAGCACAAACAGGTACGGGCCGTTGCCCGGGGGATTCTTCTCGCCGGCGGCATCCTGCATACCGTGTATTTTGTTGTCCGCTATGTCGCCGCGGGGCATACCCCCCTGACCAGCAACCATGAAGCGGTTTCCTTTTTTGCCTGGTCCATGACCTGGGCCTTTTTGTCTTTCTGGTGGCGGTACCGGGTGAAAAACTTCGGCGTCTTTGTTTCGCCGCTTATTTCTCTGCTGATGCTGATCGCCGCCTTTTCCTCCCAGGAGATGGCGCCGTTGCCCCCGGCCCTTAGGAGCAACTGGCTGCCGGTGCATGCCGGCATCGCCATCATGGCCAACGGCTTCATGGCCCTGGCTTTCTGTGGCGGGGTCATGTACCTCCTGCAGGAACGGGAGATCAAGAAGAAGAAATTCGGAATATTTTACAGCCGTCTGCCCTCCCTGGAGGCGCTGGACAACCTCAACCAGCATTGCCTGGCCCTGGGTTTTCTGCTGCTGACCCTGGGGATCATCACCGGTTCGGTCTGGGCAAAGCAGGCCTGGGGGGCATACTGGCAGTGGGACCCCAAGGAAACCTGGTCGCTCATCACCTGGCTCATCTACGCGGCCATCCTGCACCAGCGGCTCACCGTGGGCTGGCGGCGGAGGCGGGCGGCAATCATGGCCATTGCCGGGTTTGGTGCGGTTCTTTTCACCCTCTGGGGTGTAACGTATCTGTTGGGGGGAGTGCACTCCTATGTTGGCTGAGAGCATCGTCATCATCGGCGTGAATCATAAGACCGCCCCGGTGGCGGTGCGGGAAAAGCTGGCCTTTTCCGGGGATTGCGCCGGGCCGCTGCTGACGCTGATGCATATCGAGGGGTGCCGGGAGTGCTGCTTTCTCTCCACCTGCAACCGGGTGGAGGTTATTTTTGCGGCCAGCGACCCGGCCGCGGCAGCGGTGGCCGTGCGCGGCTTTCTTTTTGCCAGGAGCGGCCTTGCCGACATCGAAGCCCAGCAGTACAGCTATATGCATCAGGGCAAGGATGCGGTTGCGCATCTGTACAGTGTTGCAGCCAGCCTCGATTCCATGGTGGTGGGGGAACCCCAGATCCTGGGGCAATTGAAGCAGGCATACCGCGAAGCGGTGGAGCAGAAAACCACCGGCGTCATCCTGAACCGGCTGCTGCACAAATCATTTTCCGTGGCCAAAAGGGTGCGCACCGAAACAAATATCGGCGGCAGCGCGGTTTCCATCAGTTATGCGGCAGTGCAGCTGGCAAAAAAAATCTTCGGCAGCCTGCGGGACAAGTCGGTGCTTTTGGTGGGGGCCGGGGAAATGGCCGAGCTGGCGGCCGAGCATCTGGTCAAGCAGGGGATCGGCCGGGTAGTGGTGGCCAACCGCACCGTGGAACGGGCGGCCAAGCTGGCCCGCCGGTTTAACGGCACCGCCGTTGGTCTGGCCGAGTTGACCACCCAGCTGGCGGAGGTTGATATCCTGCTCAGTTCCACCGGGGCCACCGACCTGATTCTCCGGAAAGATCAGGTGAAGCAGCTCATGCGGCAGCGGAAAAACAGGCCGCTTTTTCTTATCGATATTGCGGTGCCCCGCGATCTTGACCCGGAACTCAACGACCTGGACAATGTCTACCTCTATGATATCGACGACCTGAAAAACGTGGTCGATGTGAACAAGGCGGAGCGGGAAAAGGAGGCGCTGCGGGCGGAGGGCATTGTCGCCGAGGAGGTGGTCAAGTTCGGGCAGTGGCTGGAAGGCATGGAGCTGGCCCCCACCATCACCGCCATCAGGCAAAAGGCCAACGGTATCCGCGAGGCCGAGGTGGCAAAAACCTTGAGCACCTTGAAATCCCTTTCGGAGAACGAGCGGCGTTCGGTGGAGATGCTGGCCAACGCCATTGTCAACAAATTGCTGCATGAACCCATGGTTTTCCTGAAAAATACCACCCCCCATGACAATCCACAGCTCAAGCTGGCCTTTGTCCGGCAGCTGTTCGGCCTTGACAAGGAATCGTCGGAACAGTAACCGCCAAGTCGTGATCAGCCCCCCCAAAAAAAATAAAAGCCTTGTGTGCCTGATTTGTATCGTGAAAGAATCGCTGAATGGCTATATTCCCTTCATTATGAAATCTGAATTCAGACGCATAATCGCCACCATGCTCTTGTGCGTGACCATCATAGGCTTGGCGATGTCATTCAGCGAGATGTTGCACTAATTGCAAATTTAACCAGCATTGTTTAACATTTCCCACGATGGTCTTGGACCGCATACTCTTCACGTCCGCGTGTCCATAACTCAAAGAGCGTATAGAACTTCGTTACCCGATGATTCCTAAATCAACCCCTTCTTTTAAGTTTTCCAGGACCGGCCTGACGATAGTCGCCGCCAGTATCATCCTGTTTTCTGTGTTGACTGTCATTACCTTCCGGAATTTAAACCGCGAACAGCAGCTGATGAAACATTTCCTGCTGCAGGAGGGGCTAACCCTTATCCGCGCCTTCGAGGCAGGGGCCCGCACCTCGATGATGCTGGGTTGGCAAGGAGAGGACAATCTTGTCGCCCTGGTCCAGGAAACGGCAAAATCGCCGACCATTGCCTATATCAGCATCATTAATGAGCAGGGAAAGGTGATGGCCGCCGCCGGTGAATGGCGGGATTCGAGCACTCGCCCTCCTGTAAGCCAAGTGCTTTCTCGTAACGTACCGCTCACCAATTTCGCTGTTCAAGATTCTCCAAAAGAAATTTTTGAGGTGGCAAAGGAATTCAATCCGGTGGCCAGCCTGGAATATGGCTGGGAAAATCGGCAAAGTCGCTGGCAACAGTGGTGTCAGTCGAAAAAACACGGCACGCCGATGACCGGCAGACAGGCGATTTTCGTGGGGCTCTACACTGCCGAGTTCGATGAAGCCAGAAAAGAGGATGTGAAGCAGGCCCTCATGATGGGCGGCATTCTGTTTCTGTTGGGCAGCGCTGGCCTGTATTTTATTTTTCTGTATCAAGGAATACGGGTCAGCCGCTCCACCTTGGCCAACATGGAACTCTATACGCGCAACGTCATCGAGAGCATGCCAGCCGGGCTGCTCACCTTGGATACCCATGGACGGATAGTTTCCAGCAATGGCAAAATGGAGGAACTGTTAGGAAAACCCATGGCGGAACTGGAAGGCAAGACCTTGCGGCAAATAGCCGGCAATAGACAAAGCCAGATGGAGCCGCTCGTCCAGGGAGGCACGGATTTTGTTGATCTTCCCTTGGAATATCAACAACAGGACGGGGAAACCATCCCGATCAAGGTTAGTGCGGCGCGCCTTTTGAATAAAGACGGGAAATGGCTGGGCACGGTTCTGACCTTCAGAGACATGCGGGAAATCCGTGAAATGGAGGAAAAACTGGAACGTTCCCGCCGCCTTGCCGCTCTGGGTCGAATGGCTGCCGGCATAGCCCATGAAATACGTAATCCATTGGGAACACTGCGCGGATTTGCCCAGTACTTCGGCAGCCAAGCGCAAGGCGGCAACGCCAAACGGTATGCGGAACTTATGATCGGCGAAGTAGATCGTTTGAATCGGACCATCTCGGCCTTGCTGCAATTTGCCAAGCCCAGGGAGCCGGAGTTTGAAAAGGTTGTATTGGCTGAGTTGCTGACAAAGACAGCCCAACTGCTGGCGGATGACTTCAAAAGCCACGCGGTAGCCTTTGAATTGGATGTTCCTGAAGAGAATATTCTCTTGGAAGCGGACCCGGATCTTTTTATCCAGGTGTTGCTCAACCTGCTTCAAAACGCACTCGCTGCCGTGCAGGAAGAAGGTTCCATTATTTTGGGAGCCCGGCGTTATGATGATGCGGTCCATATTTGGGTGCGGGATAATGGCAAAGGCATGACCCAAGAGGAGCAGGCGCGCATGTTTGATCCTTTTTTCTCCACCCGCAAAACCGGAACAGGACTCGGCCTGGCTGTGGTTCATAACATCGTTGAACAACACCATGCCCGCATAAACGTTGAAAGTGAAAGCGGCAAAGGCACGACAATTACGCTGGTTCTTCCCATAAACCAAGGAGAGCGCCGTGGGTAGTGAGGGAAAAAGAATTCTGCTGGTGGATGATGATGTCGCCCACCGCACCATGCTCAACGCCAACCTGACAGATGCCGGCTACGAGATTGTTGAGGCGGAGGACGGCGATCAGGTATTGCCGATCCTTCATGAACAGAAGATTGATCTCATCTTGCTTGACCTTAAAATGAAACGCATGGGGGGGATTGAAACACTCGCCGCCATGAAAGAAATCCATTGCGTTCTCCCGGTTATTATTCTAACGGCCTTCTCCTCGGTGGAAAGCGCGGTCACGGCAATGAAGCAAGGCGCCTTCGATTATATAACAAAACCCGTTGATATCGAGGAACTGAAGCTGACGTTGACCAGAGCTTTGACCTTTGAGCGGCTGCAGGCTGAAAATGTCCTTCTCAAAACGCGCCTCCACGAACAATTCGACTTTGGCAACATCATCGGTCGCAGTCGCGGGATGCAGGAGCTGTTTGCAACCCTGGCCCTGGTGGCCCCCAGCGACGCCACGGTGCTCATTGCGGGAGAGTCCGGCACGGGCAAGGAATTGGTTGCCAATGTTCTCCATGAGAACAGCCTGCGCAAAAATGGCCCGTTTATTAAGGTAAACTGTGCGGCGCTCCATGAAAATTTGCTGGAAAGCGAACTTTTCGGCCATGAAAAAGGCGCCTTCACCGGAGCGGCAACACAACGAAAAGGGCGGTTTGAACAGGCGCATAAGGGTACTTTGTTTCTGGATGAGATCGGCGACATGAGCCTGACTACACAGGCTAAAATACTGAGGGTGTTACAGGAAGGGGAATTTGAGCGTCTCGGCGGCGATAAAAGCATCAAGGTTGATGTGCGCCTGCTGGCCGCCACCCATAGGAATTTGGAGCGCATGGTCGAGGAAGGCACATTCCGCCAGGATCTCTACTTCCGTCTTAACGTTGTCCCGGTTGTGCTTCCCCCGCTGCGGGATCGACGCGAGGACATCCCGCCGTTAGCCGACTTCTTCCTGAAAAAATATTCACGGAAAAACCGCAAAAATATCCGTGGGATTCACCCCCAAGCCCTGGAGCTGTTAACACGCTATGAATGGCCAGGCAATATTCGCGAGTTGGAAAACACCATGGAACGGGCCGTGATCCTCTGTCCCGGGGAACAGATATCTCCCCCGGAGCTTTCGCCCAACCTTCGCCCAAACGATGATGAATACCGGGCTGATGACAGGCCGTCCTCGTCCCTTTCCGGTCTCACCACCCTTCGTGACATGGAACGCGAACTGATCCGCGCCACCCTTCAACAGACCAACGGGAATAAATCCCAGACCTCCAAGATTCTCGGCATTGCCCGCCAGACTCTGCAAAATAAGATGAAAGAATACGATCTTTCCTAAGAAAACTCTCCACCTGTCTTATTTTTAGGCGCCTGCTTCATCTGCCTCATATCCAGCTGCCTATTTTTTGGGCAGATGCGACTCCTGGTCTTCTTGTCCGTTTCTCCAGAACAACATATTTATCATTTTGTTTCATATGGTTATAAATAATAACTCCTCCAAAAAACTTGTTGGCACGCTCTTTGCTTTGACCATAAGCAAAGAGTAAACAAGGGAGGATGCCATGAAGAAATTTTGGAAAACAACCATGATGGCTTTGCTTCTGCTCGGTGCGGCATTGACCTTAACCGGCTGCGGTCATTATTGGGCTGGCTATGGTCATGGATATTACAACGGTCCAGGTTCTGTAAACGGCCATTTCCATGGGTGTGGACACCCTGGAGATTATCCACAAAGTTACAATTATTAAGAGGAAAAATCATGTATTGCGGCATAGGCTGGGCACATGAATGGCATGTTTTCTGGATAATAACGACAGTGATTATTGTCCTCGCAGTTCTTGCGCTTTTCACAACCCTGAGGCAAGGAGGGAAAAGTGATTTTCCCCTGGGTACAAGTTTAGGCGCAAGTTGTCCGGCTTGCGGTGGTGCGATAAAAAACAGCTTTTTACGCTGCCCCCACTGCGCGGTTACTTTGAAAAGCCATTGTCCGTCCTGTAGTAAAATTGTGGAAAGTGTTTGGAAGTACTGCCCTTTTTGCCGGGCAGATGTGGGTAAAACCCAATAAATTGTCAAAAGGAGAACTATCATGAAAAAAGAAAAAATTCTTATCACCACACTGGTAACTGCTCTTACCTTCGGCGTCATATCCCAAGCCGGGGCTTGGGTGATGGGTCCCATGGGAGGCGGCCCTATGACAGGGACGAACAGACCGGTCTTAACTGCGGAGCAAGAGAAAAAGGCCCGTGAAATCGAGCTAAAATACCAAAAGCAGCTGGCCGACAAGGAGGGTGCTCTCCGGGGTAAGGTTGCAGAGCTTGAAACCGCTTTGGCCGATGGGTCAACCACGCTGAATAAAGCCAATACCCTTCGGTCCGAGCTCTACGCCTTGGAGCAAGATTACTGGCGCTTACGCTCGCAAGTGAACCAGGAAATCGGCACGGGCTATTCTGGCCCTATGGGATGGGGATGCTCCTGGCATGACAGCCATCCCGGCATGTACAGCGGTTACGCCACCATGATGGGCCACGGTGGCGGATGGTGTCGCTGGTAGGTAAGGATTGCGCGTACAGGTGGGCTCATGATCAGCGGGGCGGTAGCGCGGTTTCCGTCAGCTACGCGGCAGTACAGATCTTCTGCAGCCCGCGGAACAAGTCCGTTCTTCTGGTGGAGGCCGGGGAGATGGCCGAGCTGGCGGTCGAGCATCTGGTCCGGCAGATGTTCGGCCTTGACAAAGAATTTTCGGAACAGTAGCCACCTCGCCCTGATCTGCCATAAAAAAATAACAGCCTTGTGCGCCTGATTTGTATTGTAAAAGAATCGCTGAATTGCTAAATTTACCTCCTTATGAAATCTGAATTCAGACGCATAATCGCCCCCATGCTCCTGTGCGTGGCCATCATCGGCCTGGCGATGTCATTGAGCGAAGATATTTTGTGCGCCGGGGAACTGCCGGGCGCACATGAGGTAGTATCCTCAGTCCTCACTCAAGAGATGGCGCAGGTCTGTGACAGCAACTGCCCATGTGCCCCTGCTCCATCGCACTCCCAAGGTGATCATCTTTGTTTCGGCGGCTGTAATGGCCCATGCCATGCTCCGCTGGCCTCAACACCGCCTACCTTCCTTTCCTTGCCATCTTTCGCCTCTCGTTACCCCGCAGAAATAACCAGGCATATCCCCGAGGTCTGTCTTGCCCTCTTCGTTCCACCCGACGCAGCAATTCTCTAAGTATTTTTTTCCGTAACATTTTCAACGTAATGTCATAACGACGGACTGTCTGCGTTCGCGCCTTGCCGTCGTCACTATCCATCTGTCTGGAGGTTTTCCCGTGACCTGTTCAACACAGGTGCGCGGAGCTGTTCTTGCTCTGTTGCTGCAGGCGCTTATTAGCCTGCCGGCATGGGCTGAGTCCGTTCCCCGCACCATCAATGAAATTGTCGCTCTTGCCCTGAAACAAAGCGCCGAGCTGGCCGCCCTGGAAAAAGAAGCGGCGGCAAAACAAGCGCTTGCCATTCAGTCCGGCACCCTTACCAACCCGACTCTGGAACTCCAGGGCTCCTCCGGCCGTCAGTCCGGCAGCCCCGAGGAGCGTTCCGCCTCAATCGGCATCAATCAGGAGCTTCCGCTGAACGGCAAATTGCGCCTGCGCCGCGAGGCGGGGCAACGCGAGGCCGAAGCGGCGCAACGGCAGCGGGATAACGCTGCGCGGCTGTTGAAGGAAGAGGTTTCCACCCTGGCCTTTGACCTGGCCCTGGCCGACAAACGTCGCGAGCTGGCGATTGACCTGGTTGGCCTTAATCGCGATCTGGTGAGCATTGCCGGAGAACGCTTCAAGGCGGGTGATATCCCAGAACTGGAACTCAATCTCGCCAAGGTGGAACTGGCCCGTGCCGAAAACCGTCTTATTGAGGCAGAGCGGGACGGCATTCAGCTTCGCCTCAGGATGTCGTTATTGACGGGCCTGAACGAGGTAGCCTTTAACCCAGCGGATGATCTTGCCACCCCGGCGGTGTCACAAGCCATCCAGGAACTGCTCAAGCAGGCCCTTGCTTCGCGGCCCGATCTCCAGGCCCTGGCGCTCGAACGCCACAAGGCCGAGACGGAAACCCGTCTGGCCGCGGCCGAGGCGGTTCCCAACCCCACAGTGGGGTTCTTTGCGCAAAGACAGCGGAGTGCAACCGAGTTGGGAGACCTATCATCGACCAGCAGCGATACGCAACTTGGGTTGCGTTTGTCGATACCGCTTCCGGTTTTTGACCGCAACCAGGGCGGACGGGTAGCATCCCGTTCCCGGCTGGAGGCTGCCGGTTCCCGTAGCCTGGCGCTGGAGAGAATTGTCACCGCCGAGGTTGAGGCTGCCTTCTCTCGCTTGTCAGCATCGGAGCGCATCCTTGCTCTGTTTAAACAGAGCATCATCCCGCAACTGACCGAGAATCTGAAACTGACCCAGGAGGCCTACCGCCTGGGTGAGGTAGGCATTCTTGCGGTTATCGAGGAGCAGAAGAAGTTCTTTGAGGTCAACGACGGCTATCTCGCGGCCCTGCACGGCAGGCGTGTGGCTTTTGTAAAACTTGAATCGGCAACGGCGATTGATCTGAGCGGAGGTGTCCAGTGAACAAAAAGGGAATCATTATCGGAGTTATCCTGGCGGTCATCTTGGCCGGCGGCTTTTACTATCGTTTCACCCACCTTGCAACCGGCACTGGAGAGGAAAAGGCGCAAAGTGAGACAGCCGACCCCAAGGAAAAGAGTGGGGATAAGAATGAGATAGGAGCGGACATAAAAAATGACGCGCCCAAAACCGTCAGCATGACGCCGGAGATACAAAAGCAGCATGGCGTTGTGGTTGCCGCCGCCAAGCAGGAACGACTTGCCGATGCCATCAGTGTCACCGGCAAGGTGGAGGTGAACGGCGACCGGATCGCCCACGTTTCGCCGCGCATTCCGGGCAAGATTGTCTCCGTCAATGCCTCGCTGGGGGATACTGTCGCCTCCGGCCAGGTGCTGGCCATGCTGGACAGCGTGGAGCTGGACGAGGCCATGAACCGTTACCGCCAGTCAAAGGCAAAACTCTCGCTGGCGAAGAACAACCTGGAGCGGGTTAATGCTCTGGTGGAGAAGAAGATTGCCGCCCGCAAGGACATACACCAGGCCGAGACCGACTATCAGACGACCTCGAGCGAATTGCACGCCGACCAAGAGCGGCTTGCCCTCTACGGCCTTTCTCCTGCTGGTTTGGACGGTCCCGACCACACAAGACAGCTCCTGCCGGTCCGCTCGCCCATTGGCGGCGTCATCACTGAAAAACATGCCATTGTCGGCGAGCTGGCCGATCCGGCCAAGAATCTCTATATCGTCGCGGACCTCTCCTCCGTCTGGGTCATGGTGGACATCAACGAGAAAGACCTGGCCAAGGTCCGCAAGGGACAGGAGGCCATCGTCAAGGTCGGCGCCTTTCCCGACCTGAACTTTCCGGGGCGGATCAGCCATATTGCCGACATGGTGGATGACGCCACCCGGACGGTCAAGGCCCGTATCGAGGTGCAAAACACAGGGCGCAAGCTGAAACCGGAGATGTTCGCCAGTGTCGAACTGGCTCTGCCTGCCGATGCGGCGCCGGTCCTGGCTGTCCCCGTGGATGCCCTGCAGGATTTGGAGGGCAGGAAAGTAGTGTTCGTCACCGGGAATGGCACGGAGTTCGAACCGCGCCCCCTTGAGCTTGGTCGGGCATCCGGCGGCCAGGTGGAGGTGACGGGCGGGCTTAAGGAAGGCGAACGCTACGCGGTCAAGGGGGGGTTCCTGCTGAAGTCGGAACTCAAAAAAGGCGAGCTGGGAGAGGAGTGAGACCATGATCGAGACAATATTGCGATTTTCCCTTCAGCAGCGGTTATTGGTTCTGCTTGCCACCGTCATCCTGCTCGGCGGCGGGGTCTGGGCGATGCAGAAGCTGCCGGTGGACGCCTTTCCCGATGTGACCAACGTCCAGGTCCAGATTCTGACCCAGGCCGGCGGCATGGCCCCCACCGAGGTGGAAAAACTGATTACCTTCCCCATTGAAACGACCATGGGTGGGCTCCCCCGGCTCAGCGAGGTCCGCTCGATCTCCAAGATCGGCCTGTCGGTGATCACGATGGTGTTCGAGGATGGGGTGGACACCTATTTTGCCCGCCAGCAGGTCTTCGAGCGGTTGCAACAGGCCCGAGATCGGCTGCCCAAGGGGATCGAGCCGCAGATGGGGCCGGTCACCACCGGCCTGGGTGAGATCTACCAGTACCTCCTCGAAGGCGAGGGGTACGATGTCCGTGAATTGCGTTCGCTGCAGGACTGGATCGTACGACCGCTCCTGCGCACCGTGCCGGGGGTGACCGATGTCAACTCCTTCGGCGGGCAGGTCAAGCAGTTCCAGGTATTGATTGACCCAGGCAAGCTGAAGAGCCTGGATCTGACCATTTACAATGTGATTGAGGCGGTGGAGAAGAATAATTCCACCCTCGGCGCGGGTTTCATCGAACACCGGGAGGAACAATACATGGTGCGGGGCCTCGGTCAGGCCACGGGGATCGACGACCTGAAGCAGATCGTTGTCGCCAGTCATGGCGGCACCCCGATCCATCTTGACGACCTGGCTGAGGTGGTTATCGGCAATGAACCGCGCCAGGGGGCCACGACCTACGACGGCAAGGGTGAGGCGGTGGCAGGCATCGTACTGATGCTGCAAGGCGCCTCCAGCAAGGAGGTGGTCGAAGGGGTCAAGAACAAGGTCAAGACCATTCAGAAGGCCCTGCCGGAAGGGGTAAAGCTGGTTCCCTACTACGACCGGACCGACCTGATCCGGAAGACCATCACCACCGTAATCACCAACCTGATTGAGGGCGGACTGCTGGTGATCGCGGTGTTGTTCTATTTTCTCGGCAACATCCGGGGCGCCGTCATCGTTGCCCTGACCATCCCGCTTTCCATGCTGTTTTCCTTCCTGGGCATGCACTGGCTGGGGCTTTCGGCCAATTTGATGACTTTGGGGGCCATCGACTTCGGCATGATCGTGGACGGCAGCGTGGTGATGGTGGAAAACACGGTGCGACATCTGTCGGAACGGAAGAAGGATGAAAGCGCCCGGCACGTCATCTTCAGGTCGGCCAAAGAGGTGGCGCGACCGATCCTCTTCGGGGTCTTCATCATCATCATTGTCTACCTCCCCATTGTCACCCTGACCGACATGGAGGGCAAGATGTTCTCCCCCATGGCCTTCACCGTCGGTTTCGCCCTCTTGGGTTCGCTCATCCTGACCATGACCCTGGTGCCGACCTTATGCTCGTTCCTGTTGCAAGGAAAGGTGGTGGAGAAAGATCCAGGTCTGTTGCGCAAGATGCGCGAGGCCTATCTGCCCTTCCTGCGGCAGAGCCTTGGAAATCCGAAAAAGACCCTGCTCATCACCGGGGCGGCCCTGGCCGGTTCGCTCCTGCTGGTGCCGTTTCTGGGGAGCGAATTTCTCCCCACTCTGGACGAGGGGAGTATCACGGTTCAGTCATTCCGCCTGCCCTCGGTGTCGGTGACCGATACGGTGCGCACCTCGGCGGCGGTGGAAAAGGCCTTGCTCTCATTTCCGGAAGTGGAAAAAGTGGTCTCCCGGGCCGGACGGGCGGAAATTGCCTCCGACCCGATGGGGATCGATATCTCCGACATCTTTGTCAGTCTCAAGCCGCGCAAGGAGTGGAAAACCGCCACCAACAAGGCGGAGCTGGTTGACAGGATGCGGGAGCGGCTGGAGAACATCCCCGGCATGTCCTTTTCTTTTACCCAGCCGATTGCCCTGCGGGTGGACGAGCTGATCTCCGGAGTCAAGTCCCAGATCGCCGTCAAGCTGTCCGGGGAAGACATGGAGGTGCTCAAGGCAAAGGCAAATGAAATCGCCGAGGCGGTCAAGAAGGTTCAGGGCGCGGCGGACGTCCAGGTGGAAAAGGTTTCGGGCCTGGCTTACCTGCAGGTGCGGATCAACCGGGAAGCCATCGCCCGCTATGGCATCAATGTCTCGGATATCCAGGATGTTCTGGAGCTGGCGGCTGGGGGCAAGGCCGTCTCCGAGCTTTTTGAAGGCCAGCGTCGCTTTATGGTTTCCTTACGTTTTCCGGAAGGATTATCCAACAACCCGGAGAAATTCGGAGAACTGTTGATCTCCGCTCCCAACGGCGCCCGCATCCCGCTGAAACAATTGGCGCATGTTTACACCGAAGAGGGTCCGGCCCAGATCTCCCGTGAAAACGGCTCCCGCCGGATCGTGGTCGAATGCAACGTCTCGGGACGGGACATGGGCGGCTTTGTGGCGGCAGCCCAGCAGGCCATCGAGAGCAAGGTCAAACTGCCGCCGGGGTATTACCTGAATTGGGGCGGTCAGTTCGAGAATCAGCAGCGGGCCATGTCCCGTCTGGCGGTGATCCTCCCCATCTGTCTGGCCCTGATCTTCATCCTGCTCTTCTCGACTTTCGGGAACATGAGGCAGGCCTCCCTGATCATCCTCAATATCCCCTTTGCCCTGATAGGCGGCATCGTTGCCCTGTTCCTGCGCGGGCTGCCGCTCTCCGTATCCGGGGCCATCGGCTTCATCGCCCTGTTCGGGGTGGCGGTGCTGAACGGGATCGTCATGGTTTCCTACTTCAACAAGCTGCGCGAAGAGGGGATGGGGCTTGATGAGGCCATCATGAGCGGGGCGGCCATCCGGCTCAGGCCGGTGCTGATGACCGCCCTGGTGGCCTCTTTGGGCTTCATTCCCATGGCGCTTTCCCACGGCACCGGCGCCGAGGTGCAGAGGCCGCTGGCTACGGTGGTCATCGGCGGACTCATCACCTCGACCCTGCTCACCCTGGTGGTTCTGCCGACCCTCTACCGCTGGTGGGAAAAAAGAGCGGAGTTGAAACTCAATCAAAAGGAGATCGCCCGATGAAACAGATCATTGCCTACATCAGACCGGTTGTGCTGGAAAGAGTAACGGAAGCCCTGCGATGCATTGACGGCTTGACTGGCATGAGCGTTATGGAGGTTAAAGGTTTTGGACAGGGGAAGGGGGTTTCCTTCCGAGACCAGGGTGGTACGGAAATCACCTATTTTAGCGAGAAGGCCCGTATTGAACTGATGGTTTCCGATGGCAACGTCGAGGAGGTGGTGGACACCATCCGGCAAAAGGCGTGGACCGGTGAAAAGGGGGAAGGGAAAATTTACGTCCTGAATGTTGAAGAGGCCGTGCGGATACGGACCAACGAGCGCGGCGAGACAGCGGTATAGCCAAAACAATTGAAAGAAAGGAGATTGAACCCATGAAAAAAATAAGTCATTTTCTCGTATTAATTTTGAGCCTGGTCCTGGCCGGCTGTGCGGCCGGCAATCAGAGTCTGTTGGGTCAACGTAACGATGTGTTTCAGGTGGTTTCGGACGGGGTGGCGGTGGGAGCGGATGAGACGTTGGTCACCGTGTCGGCCTCGATAAAGACCCACAAAAACTCGCCGGTTCTTTTTGAGCCAAGCAAGCACGGCAAGGATGAATATCTGCTTTATCTCGATATCAACGGGCAATCAATGAGGCTGCCCATGGAGATGCAAAACGAGACGACTGCAACCGATCCGCGTACAGACCCGGAAAGCGGCGAAGGGGTGAGATATCTCTACAAAACGACAATCCGTTTAAAGCCGGGAACCTGCACCTTTACGGCATACCTGCCCACTGAGGATGTTTCTGTCCGCCGGGAAGTAGTGATTCCAACTGAAGGCAAGACCATCATCATCAAGCCAACGTACAGAGGGTTGGCAAGGAGGAAACCACCTTCACTCCGCTGGCGGCCCGATTTCAAGGATGGGGTTAAAGGGCTCGACATCATAGCCGAGTAACCATTTGGAGTATAATCTCTCACTAAGAAATGAAAAGACTTTTGATACGTGGCAAGGGGAAATGATCCCCTTGCATGTGGAGCGGGAAAATGTTTGACATGTCGTCTGGCTCTGGGTAATATAACGAGCTTTATTGCTGAGCGGATTTTTGCGCTTTCGCCGGTGTTTCCGTATGAAGGATGGGTGAGGCAAGGCTCCAGCTGCTGCAAGACAGCAAAAATGAGAAGCAGGCCAATAACAGGCCGTAACAGAAGAGAAAAAGGAAGACGATCATGAGCAAGAGAACTTTTCAGCCCAGCAACCTCAAAAGGCACCGCACCCATGGCTTCAGAGCCAGAATGCAGACAAAGAACGGGCGGGCTGTTATCAACCGCCGCCGGGCCAAGGGCCGCAAGCGGCTGACCGTTTAGTTTCCGTCCGGACGAAAAGCACCGCTCGCGCAGCATGAAAATCCAGGCCCTCCCCAAGGCCATGTTGCTGGTCACGCCTTGGCAGTACAGATTGGTGTATGACCAGGGGAAAAGGGTGCGTGGTCAGAACTTCACTCTGATCCATGTGCCGAACAGTATCGCTGGCAACAGGCTGGGCATAAGTATCCACGGAGTACGGCAGGCTGTGCGGCGGAACAGGATCAAAAGGATAATCCGGGAATTTTTCCGTCATAATCGAGATTTTATCGAGCCTTTTTCCGATGTGGTCTTTGCCGTGCGGCCGGGGTTTGTCCCCAATTCTCCGCAGGAGGTTGCGGCGGCTGTTGGCGCACTTCTTGCCCGGCGCAAAGATGTCGGCAAGGGAACAGGTTCGGGCGCAGTGGCGTTGACGGTCTCGTGATTTCCTTATGTCCGTCATTTTTACGAGACCATCAGGATTGAATGTGAAAAGAATTTTCATTGCCCTGATACGGTGCTACCAGCTGTGTCTCTCCCCACTTTTCGCGCCGAGCTGCCGTTTCTCTCCCACCTGTTCACAGTATGCCATAGAGGCTCTTGCCCTCCACGGGACTGCCCGTGGTCTGTATCTCGCCACACGTCGCCTTCTCCGCTGCCATCCCTTTCATCCCGGCGGCTTTGATCCGGTAAATAAATCTTTTTGAGGCAACAGCAGATGGCGTTGTCCGGGTGCTTCAGGCCCGCATCCAATTTAATAGAGCCTGACAAGGATTGATTTCATGGAAACACAGAGAATTTTTTTGGCCATCTTTCTTTCGTTGGCCATCTTGCTTGGGTATCAGTATTTTTTTGTCCCCACTCCCCCTCCGGTCACGGAAAGCACTGTCGCATCCTCCCCCCAAAACGGCAAGGATGAGGAGAAAAGCGTTGCTCAGGCTCCGGCTCCCGTTGCCGCGGCAAGCCTGTTGGCTGCCCAGCCCGCCGGCGCTGCCAGCAGGCAGGGGCGGGATATCCCGGTAACCACCAGTTTGTACTCGGCGGTGGTGTCGGAAGCAGGCGGCATGGTGAAGAGTTTTCAGTTGAAGGATTACCGGGAGGCTCTTGCCAAGGATTCCGGCAAGAAAGAGCTTCTTCAGCCAAAGGCCGGCGACAATCTTCCCCTGAATTTTTCCTGGGGGATTGAGCCGGACAGCATCCCGCCGGTGGTGTATGAGGCTGCCCCGATACAGGCGGAGCAAGACGGCGGCGCAACGCTGACCATGCGGGGCAAGTTGCCCTCGGGCCTTGAGATTGTTCGCACCATGCGGTTCCTTGATCAGCAGTATCTTCTGGAGCTGACCATTGATGTTGTCAATCCCACGGCCGCCCCCCTCCAGGGCGCCCCGTATCTGACCCTTGACAACCGCCCCTTCGCTTCGGAAAACAGTTTTGTCTTCAGCGGGCCCGCCGTATTGCGCGATGGGGTGCTGGAGGAAATCAAGCCCGCAGACCTGAAAAAGGGGAGCAGAAGCTTTACCGGCAAGATCGGCTGGGCGGCCTACGAGGATAATTATTTTCTCTGCGGCATTGTGCCGCATACCGGCGAACAGCATACGGCCCATTTTTCCGTGCTGGATGAAAACAGGGTGACCACGGTGCTGGCCGGGGCCAGCGACGTCATCCGGCCGGGCCAGCGCCAGCAGTACACCTACTCGGTTTACTTCGGGCCGAAGACCATGGGGGATCTCAAATCGGTCGGCCACGAGCTGGAGCGCAGCATCAATTTCGGCTGGTTTGACGTGATGGCCAAGCCGACCCTGTATCTGCTCAATTTTTTCCATGGATATGTGGGCAACTACGGACTGGCCATCATTCTGGTGACGGTGCTCATCAAGCTCCTGTTCTGGCCTGTTTCCCAGAAAGGCATGAAGTCCATGAAGACCATGCAGAAGCTGCAGCCCAAGATGGCCAAGCTGCGGGAAAAATACAAGGACGACAAGCAGCTGCAGCAGCAGGAAATGATCAAGCTGTACCAGACCTACAAGGTAAATCCGGTGGGCGGCTGTCTGCCCATGGTCATACAGATTCCGGTCTTTTTCGCCCTGTACAAGGTGCTGCTTCAGACCATCGAGTTGCGGCACGCGCCTTTTTTCCTTTGGATCACGGATCTGTCCGCGCCGGACCGGTTGCCTGTCGGCTTTGATCTCCCGTTTATCGGGGGAATCCCGGTGCTGACCCTGTTGATGGGGGCAACCATGTTCCTGCAGCAGAAAATGACTCCGGCCACCGGTGATCCCACCCAGCAGAAGATCATGATGTTCATGCCGGTTATCTTTACCTTCATGTTCTTGAATTTTGCTTCAGGGCTGGTTTTGTACTGGTTTGTAAACAATCTGTTGTCCATTGGTCAGCAGTACCTGGTGAACCGGCATGGAGATTGAGGCCGCTTAAGAAATAAGAGGCTGAACCTAGGTAAAGGCGGCAGGGGCGAACCCTGGCTGTATCGTTGCAAAGAGAAGACGCCGGGTTGCCGGAGAATGGCCTGAGATGGAGGAATCACACGATGTCTGCCAAGATGGAATATAAGGGAACGGATGTTGAAGAGGCGATCGGCAATGCCTGCGCCGCTCTCAATGTGGCGCGGGAAGAGCTTGATATCCGCATAATCTCCACCGGTTCTGCCGGTATTTTCGGGTTGGGTCGGAAAAAGGCGGCGGTGCAGGTGTCTCTCAAAAAAGAGGGCGGGCACGAGCAGGAGCGGCCTGCTTCGGACAAAAAAGCGAGTACGCCAAGGGTCAGGCCTGAACGGCCTGCCCCGGACAGGAAACCGGGTGCGCCAAAGACCAGGGCTGAACAGTCTGGTGACAGCGAGGAGCCGGAGGAGGTGGTGGGAGATCCTGTCACGCCCGAGGAGATGGAAGCGATCCGGGCGGATGTCGCCAGGATTCTGGAACTCATGGGCTGCCCATCGGAAATCAGCATTGAGCAGGATCAGAACAACAAGGTCCATGCCAAGATCACCGGGGAGTTTGTCGAGATCCTTGTCGGGCCGGAGGGACAGACCCTTGACGGCCTGCAATATGTGATGCGCAAGATCATTACCAGAAAATTTCCGCAGAAGGTTCTTTTTTCCCTCGATGCCGCAGGGTTCCGGGAGAACCGGATGGGGGAGCTCCAGGAACGGGCTCTGCGTCTGGCCCGGGAAGTCAAGGAAACCGGCAAGACCAGAACCATTCCCGCCATCAATCCCGCGGAAAGACGCATGGTGCACATGGCCCTGCAGGACGACACCGGGATCAGAAGCCGCAGCGTGGGAGAGGGGTTGTTTAAGAAAGTGCTCATCTATCTGCCAGGAAAAGGGCGGCGGCGTTCTCCGCGAAAAAAGAAGAGCGGAGAGTAACTGTCCAGCAGCACCACACCTGCTTCGCAGTCTCGCTGCGCTCGCTTAGCTGTCATCGGCCTGCTCATGGGCAATAGCCCACTTCGCAGGCCTCTTCCGCGCATCTGCAGCAGCAGCGAAGCGGCGCTGCTGAACAGTTACGGCTTAAATGTTTCAGTCTGTTTTTCGGCTTTAGCTGAATAGTTACAGCGGAGAAAAAAGAATCAGGAGTGTGTCCTCGTAAAAAGTCAAAATCCGGCGCCGCCGGATTTCATCAGGCAAGGAACCTATGGTATGCGTGATTTCCCGGATTTCAACGAGGCGACCATTGCCGCCATGGCGACGCCGCCCGGCGCCGGCGGCATCGGCATCATCCGGGTGAGCGGTCCCCAGTCCCACGCCATCCTCCAGCAGCTTTTTCAACCGAAAAATCCCCCGCAAAACTTCATAAGCCACAGGCTCTATTTCGGCGCCATTGTCCATCCGAAAACCCGGGCGGTCATTGACGAGGTGCTGGCCGTTTACATGCGGGCGCCCCGGACCTACACCAGGGAAGACGTGGTGGAAATCCACGGCCACGGCAGTTATCTGCTGCTGCAGGAAATCCTTGCCCAGATCGTGACCTTCCCGGCCACCCGTCTGGCAGAGCCCGGGGAATTCACCAAGCGGGCCTTTCTCCATGGCCGGATCGATCTGACCCAGGCGGAGGCGGTTGCCGAGCTGCTGGGCGCGAAAACAAAAGAGGGCGCCAATCTTGCGGTGAGTCAGCTCCGCGGGGGACTGCATGGGGAGATCTGGAAAATTCGTGACGCGCTGCTCGCGGTTCGTGCTATCATGGAGGTGGCCATCGATTTCCCCGATGAGGAGGTGGAGATCCTCGACGCCCACGCGCTCACGGCCAGACTGGCGCGGGAGGTGCAGGAACCCCTGGCCCGATTGCTGGCCAGGGCGGACGGGGGGAAAATCATCAGGGAGGGGGTCTCCGTGGTCATTCTCGGCAGGCCCAATGTCGGCAAATCCAGCCTGCTCAACTGCCTTCTTCGGGAAGACCGGGCCATAGTCACGGAACTTCCCGGAACAACCAGGGACACCATTGAGGAGTGCCTGGACATCAAGGGGGTGCCGGTGCGCATTGTCGATACGGCCGGCATCCGGGAAACCGTTGAAGCTGTGGAAGAAATCGGAATCCGCCGGGCCCGGCAAAAACTGGGAGAGGCGGATCTGGTCTTGCTGGTTCTTGACGGGGCAGAAGGGTTGCAGGCCGAAGACCGCGCCCTGTTTGAGGTGGCTGCGGACAAGAAGGTCGTGGTGGTGGTCAACAAGATCGACAGGACGGCCTCCCTGGACCTTGCCCTGTATGGAGAGATCTTCTCCGGGGCGCCGGTTGTCGCCATTTCCGCCACAACCGGCGAGGGCATCCGCAACCTGGAGGATGCGGTGTACGAGGCGGCCACCGGCGGTCAGGGCCTTCAGGAGCCGGGGGTCGCCGCGCCGAATGTGCGGCATGCCGCTGCCCTGCAGCGCGCCCTCGCCGCGGTGCAACAGGTTGGCGAGGGGCTGGCCGCGGATCTGCCGCCGGATCTCCTGGCTATTGATCTTCAGGCAGCCCTGGCTTTTCTTGGGGACATCATCGGGGAAACAACCACCGACGATGTGCTGGATATGATTTTTGCGGAGTTTTGTCTCGGAAAATAGCTGGCAGTGCGGGGCGGCAGTGCAACGGCGGCAGTGCAACGGCGAAGGAAAAATCATGGCCTCAGGTAAAAAATACAAAGAGATCGACCTTGACGAACAGATTGAATTCCTGAAAAAAGTAAGTTTTTTCCATGGGTTTGATGATCAGGAGCTCAAGCAGTTCCTCCAGGTGAGCAAATGGCTCCGGGTTCCCCCCAACACGGCGATTATCAAGGAAAATACAACCGAACGGGCCTTTTATATTCTGGTCAAGGGCGAAGTCCGGGTGGAAAAACGGTTGCCGGAGAGAGTAAAACCCATTCTGCTCACCACCCTTGCCACCGGGGATTGCTTCGGGGAAATGGCCCTGGTCACAGAAATAAAACGGACCGCCGATGTGGTGGCAGACACGGAATCCTTTATTCTGCGGGTTGAACCCGAGATTGTCAGCACCTCAAATGTTTTTCTGCAGCTGAAATTTTATAAGCGGTTCTGTGAACGGCTGGTCAGCAGGCTGGATCTGGCCAATAAAAAAGTTGCCGGGCGTGATGGCGAAGAGGCGAATCCTTCCATGTTGCAAAAGGTGCTTTCCGATGGCGGCCCGCCTGAAGCCGAAGAAAAGGTGCGCAAACATCCCGGCAAGCCGGGCCTGGGCATGGAACGGCCCGAGAAGGCAGAAAAAGCCAGAGCAGCCATCGCCATTCCCCCCATGCCCGACAAGGATCACCGGCAGACACCCGCCAAGCTGTATCATCGGGTGCATCCGGAAGCGGTCCTGCCGGTGAACCCCGCTGTTGCCGCCGAACTGAGCGCCATGATGAAAGGCAGCGCGGGCATTGACAATACCCGGCGGCTGGCCGATTTGATCTCCCTTGATCCTGTGCTGAGTTGCCGGGTGATCCAGACAGCCAATTCGCCATTCTACAGAAGGGCCAACATGGTGGGAACAGTCCCCCTCGCCATGGTTATTGTCGGAGTCAAGCAGATCCAGGAGGTGCTGGTCGATACCATCAGGGCGGCCAAATCAGTTCAGGCCTTCAGCGGTTTTGCCTCGGTCGCCAGGGATTTCTGGCGACATGCGGTGGTGGTCGGCAGAATTGCCGAGATGCTGCGGGATGTAATTCGGATAAACACCTCGGCTGATCTTTATTTATGCGGCCTTTTCCATGATCTGGGCATGCTGGTGCTGGATGGAATGTCGCCGAATTTTTACCCGCAGTGTGTTCGGCCCTCTGGAGAGATGCGGGATATGGTCAGGGCGGAAAAGGACTATATCGGCGTGGATCATGGCCAGGCTGGTGTCTGGCTTGCCGAAGGCATTGGCCTGCCGCAACCCTATCTGGACGTGATGCGCTTCCATCACCTGCCGGAAAAGGCTACGACCAACCCGGTGCCTGTGGCCCTGGTGAATCTGGCGAATATTTTCGCCGCAATGAAGGGCGCCTGTCTGGGGCAGCCCCAGGTGACAAGGCAGGATGCCTTGCGTTCTTTTTCCTGGGCGCTGATCGAAGAACACCACCGCCCGTTCCAGGAGGTCAATGTGCAGCAGTTTGTCAATTCGTTTTCCGCGGAGCTTGACAAGACCTGGGCCGGCATCACCGATGATATCCTGCTGTAGCCGTCGTAATAAAATAAGGGGCTGTCCTAGATAACTAGCCAATATTATCTTTAACTAGTTGTTTTAGCATCTTTAATTGTTTATCTGGTTTTGGGTTGTTAAATCGCCACTCACACTCTTTCAGATACAGGTGAAAATGGTCCGTGGGAACACCGTTGAATTTCCGTAAATGGCGCTTGGCTTGATTCCAAAAATTTTCAATGCCGTTTATATGGTTCTTTCTATCAGCGAATAGCTCGCTGTGGTTGATTCGATAGTGCTTGAAGCATGAAATATCTAAGACATTATAGCTGGACAAGCAATCTGTATAAACAACACTGTCTGGCGTTATACGCTCTTCCATTATGGGCATAAGAGTTGCGGCTTTGGCATTAGGTATGATCTTCGTGTAAACCTTGCCGCCACGCTTCAACAGGCCAAAAACTGGAACTTTACCGGCAGCGCCGCGGCCTCTCTTGCCCTTGCGTTTGCCACCAAAATAACTTTCATCGACTTCGATCTCCCCTGAGAAGGGAGTCTCATCTTCGACGGCTTTGAAAATGAGTTCTCGAAGTCGATGGAAATAATACGAGGCGGTAGACTTGTTAACCCCGACCAAAACCGCAGTTGTACGAGCTGTTGTCCCAGCAACAAAGTGTTCGATCAGTCGGTCTTGTTTGGTTTTACTCAGTCTACTTTTTCTCATCCGGCCATCCTAAATAATTTTCATTATCTAGGACAGCCCCAAAAATAATGTCGTCATCTGAATGAGTAAAACGGCATAAGGAGCCGTAGCAGTGTTAACGGCGACGAAACGCTCAGGAAAGCATAGGTTGTTTCGTAACGGCTCCTAAGCTCTCAGTCGATGGGGGTGAACTGATCCTTGCTGGCTCCGCAGATGGGGCAGGCCCAGTTTTCCGGCAGATCCTCAAAAGGGGTGCCCTGGGCGATGCCTGAGTCAGGGTCTCCGTCCGCCGGATCATAGATGTAACCACAGACCGAACATTCATAGCGTTTCATGGCGGGGCTCCTTTTTCTGTTTTGGCAGGCATGGATGCTGCCTGGCGAAATCTTCCAGGCAAGAGGCTGCCTCCATTATTTATAGGCGCTCCCCTTGGCCAGCGTCAACGATTTTCAGGAGCCGTTACGAAAATACCACTGCTTTCCTGAGCGGTTCGTCGCCGTTAACAGCAGCGTCAGCGGCGCTGCTGCCGTTTTGGCCACCCAAATGACGAACTTATTTTGTTGCAACGGCTTATCGGCAATGGGCCTTGCCCTTCGTTATGAAGCTTGTTTTATGTGGGAGCAGAAAGAGAGGGACAGATGATTGAGAAGGAAGAGGTGGTTTCCAAAAACGATATCGCCAGGAGGGTCAAAGAGCTTGGCCAGGCCATTACCCGTGATTATTCCGGGCGCCGGTTGGTTATGATCGGCATTTTAAACGGGGCCTTCATCTTTCTCGCCGATCTGGTCCGGGAAATCGAGCTGCCCATTGAGGTAGACTTTATCCGGGTGTCGAGTTACGGCTCCTCCACCTGCTCCTCCGGCGCCATCCAGTGCACCAAGGATACCGAACTTGATCTGACCGGGAAGGATATCCTGCTGGTGGAGGATATTGTCGATACCGGCAGAACCATTGCCTGCCTCAAGGAACTCCTGACGGCCAGAAAGGCCGAATCCGTGAGGATTTGCGCTCTGATCGACAAGAAGGAAAGGCGTGAGGTTGAGGTGGCGGTGGATTATGCCGGGTTCGTGGTGGCAGAGGGCTTTCTGGTTGGCTATGGCCTTGACCATGCCCAGCAGCACCGCCAGTACCCGGCAATCTACAAGATTGTCAGCGGCGTGTGAGCCCCGTGCCTTCCCTGCAGGAGAAAGACAAGCGGTTCCTCTGGCATCCGTACACCCAGATGCAGGATTATGCCCAGCGCGACCTGCTCCTTATCGACAGGGCAGAGGGCGTTCTCCTCTTCGACCATCAGGGGAAAAGCTATTTCGATACCATTTCTTCCTGGTGGTGCATTCTCCATGGGCACAGCCATCCAACCATAACCGAAAAAATCCGCTTGCAGCTGGCGCGGCTCGATCAGGTGCTGCTGGCCGGCACCAGCCATGAGGCGGCGATTCTCTTGGCGGAGCAGCTGGTGCGCCTTGCGCCGCCCGAGCTTTCCCGGGTATTTTATTCCGACAATGGCTCCACGGCCTGCGAGGTCGCGATCAAGATGTCGCTCCAGTACTGGCGGCAGATCGGACAGCCAGACCGCTGCCAGCTGGTGGGGATAGAGCGGGGTTACCATGGCGACACCATCGGCGCCATGAGTCTGGGCGGGGTGCCGGAATTCCATGGCCCCTTTGCCCCGCTGCTTTTCCCCTCCCATCGGCTGCCATCCCCTTACTGTTACCGATGCCCGGTCGGCCTGAGACAAGAGGCCTGTGACTGCCAGTGTCTGCAGCCGCTTGCGAAACTCCTGGCCGAGCAGGGCGCGCAGATTGCCGCCCTGATCATCGAGCCGCTGATCCAGGCAGCCGGGGGTATGATCGTCTATCCCGCGAAGTATCTGCAAAAGCTGGCCGCCTTGACCAGGGCATACGGGGTGCATCTGATTTTTGACGAGGTGGCCACCGGGTTTGGCCGGACCGGAACCATGTTTGCCTTGGAGCAGGCCGGGGTTGCGCCTGATTTTCTCTGTTTGTCAAAAGGGCTGACTGCTGGTATGCTGCCCATGGCCGCGACGCTGACCAGCGAGGAGGTTTTTCAGGCTTTTTATGCCGATTATGGCGCGGGAAAAACCTTTTTCCACGGCCACACCTTCAGCGGCAATCCCCTTGCGGCCGCGGCGGCCCTTGGCTCGTTGCAGGTTTTTGCCGAAGAACAGACCATGGCCGGGCTGCCCGCCAAGATCAGCCATCTCCAGGCGCGGATGCTCCGCTTTGCCGGCCTGCCCTGGGTCGGGGACCTCCGGCAGATCGGGATGATCAGCGCCATGGAGCTGGTGAAGGACAAGCAGACCAGGGCACCCTACGATTTTCACGAACGGGTCGGCTGGCCGATCTATCTGGCCGGGCTTGAGCAGGGCCTTTTGCTGCGGCCCATTGGCAATGTGATGTATCTCTGGCTGCCGCTTTCCGTGACCCTGGCCGAGATAGACGAGATCACGGAACGGGCCTGGCAGGTGCTTTCCGATCCGCGGAATATTGCGGGGTGGTAGGCTGGCTTGTCTGAACAAATATGTGCTTGTGCGCCTGTAGCTCAGCTGGATAGAGCATCGGCCTTCGAAGCCGGGAGTCGGGGGTTCGAATCCCTCCGGGCGCACCATTAAAACAACATGAATCCGAATAGTTAACGCTACTCGGATTTTTTTGTTATCAGGTAAAAAACCTCTTTTTTGATATCTCAGTGTCCCAGGAAAATCCTGACGTTTTAATGTGTTTTTTGTTATATTTATTGTTGTCCCGCCTGGGTCCCAATAATTGCCTATTACGGCATGCTCGGAGAGCAATAAACCCTTTTTTTGCACATTTAGTGGGGTCAGGGGGTCTAGTGGGGTCAGCTAGTGGCACCTAGTGCACCTAGTGGGGTCAGTGCACCTAGTGGCCTAGTGGGGTCTATCATCGGATTATTGCAGATGACAGCCACCCCTGAAAAAGTTAATATCTACTTCGACGGGGGTGTGGCTCTTGGGGTCAGTGGCCTGTTTATTCAGACTCA
>JAJZSH010000054.1 GCA_021822005.1 Deltaproteobacteria bacterium
AGATCATAGCGGACCCGGTTATCAGGGAACGGTGGGATAAAGTCCGGAAGTATTTCTTTCTCCGCGAGTCCACCTATGACATGAGCAACCGCTGCAATATCCGCTGCGAAGGCTGTTATTACTTTGCCGGCGAAAAACAGTTTGCCGAGGAAAACCGGGATCCGGCAGCCTGGCGGCAGCTCCTGGAAGCGGAAAAGGCCCGGGGCATCACCTTTGTCGTGCTCGCCGGGGCGGAGCCATCATTGGTCCCGGAGCTGTGCGGGGTTTGTTATGACGAGATTCCCCTGGGCGCCATTGCCAGCAACGGGCTGCACAGTCTCCCGCAGGGGATTGACTACCGGATCCACATCTCGGTCTGGGGCAACGACCGGACCAGCCTTGCCATCAGAAAGGCCCCGGACATGCTGGTCCGGCAGATGGCCAACTATCAAAACGATGACCGGGCGGTTTTTGTGTATACCTTCACCCCGGTCAACATCGACGAGGCCAGGGAGGTTACGCAAATCCTGGCCAAAGGCGGCCTGAAGATCACCTTCAACATGTTCTCCTCCCCGGTCGGCTACAAGGGGCCGCTTCGCCATACCCCGGAAACCCTTGCCGGAACGGAGCGGGTCATGGCCGAACTGCTTGCCGGGTTCCCGGAAACCGTTTTGTTTTCTCCCTACAATATCGTTGCCCACACCCGGCCTCAGGGGCTGCATGAACTTTTTTCCTGCTCCTACCCCCGGATGAACAAATCAACGGATATCGGCCTTGGCAGAACCTTTCGCCAGTACCGCACCAACCTGCAGTGGGACCGCGCCGCGGCCTGCTGCGTGCCGGATACCGACTGTGACGACTGCCGTCATTACGCCGCGGGCAGCGCCGTGGTTACGGCCAGGATGTACCGTCACGCCACGGATCCGGTGACCTTCTCCGCCTGGCTTGACTATGTCGACACCTACCTGGCGGTCTGGGTGAAAGGATACGAGAAGGGAGCCAACCTCTGCGATTCCCCGGTTATTCCCCCTCCAAACCAATGAGTTGCCTCCGGTATACATCATGAAAACCGTCAGTTCCCTGCTCGATGATCACTGGTATGAGCGTTATAAAAATATTGCCAAGCTCAATATCCGCAGTTCCATCTATGACGTCACCGACCGCTGCAACCTGCGTTGCAAGGGGTGCTTCTTCTTTTCCTCCGGCGAGCATGAGGCTGCCGCCGAAGAAAAAGACGTCAGCAAGTGGCACGCTTTTGTGGAAAAGGAGATGGCCCGCGGGGTGAACCTGGCCATCCTCATCGGCGGGGAGCCCACCCTCTGCCTGGACCGGATCGAGGCCTTTTATAAGCGGCTGCCCACCTTCTGCGCCACCAACGGCCTGATCAAGGTGCCGAGGGACAGATTTCCCGACATGATGGTCGGCATTTCCCTGTGGGGAGACGCCGAGGACGAAACAACCCTGCGCGGCAAGGATACCTTCAAGATCTCCAGCGCCAACTACGCCGGTGATCCCCACGCCTATTATCTCTACACCATCACCCCCAAGCAGCTCGGCAAGACCGAGAAGATCATCAAGAAAATCGAAGGGGTCGGGCTGAAGGTGCACATGCAGCTTTTGTCCAATGACGAGGCGGTGGACGGCTTTTCCTGGACCCCGGACGAACTGGTCGCGGTGCGGGCGGAAATGGATGCGATGCTGGAGGCCTACCCGTGGACGGTGATTTCCTCCAAGTATTACCATAAGGTCATCACCACCGGCACAATGCTGGGCAGACCGTTCGGCTGGATGGAATGCCCCTCGGTTACGGATACCATCGATACAAGAGAACCCCGGCCCAAGCGGCTGACCAATTTCATCCGCTGGGCCTCGGACCTTGAGACCGTCCACCGCTGCTGCACCTCGGAAACCCGCGACTGCGCCACCTGCAAGGACGGCGCGGCCCACATGAGCTGGGTTATGGTCAACAAACGGGCGCACATGCAGAGTGCCGGGGAGCTGCAGAACTGGATCGAGGTGTACGAAATGTTTGCCAAGCTCTATCAGTTCATCCCCTGGTAATCAGGGGTGTCGAGGATCGGCTGATGGGGTTAGGAGCCGTTGCCAAATAACCTGTACAATTCCGATCATTCCTTTACGGCTCCTTATGCCGTTTTGAGTACACAAAATGACTAGGTTCTCTTGCAGCAACGGCTTAAAAGACGCGGTTATTGTCGGCTACGATGCCATTTCTCCCCTGGGCCATGATCTTGAAAGCCAATGGCAGCAAGCGCTTGCCGGAAAAAGCGGCATCGGCCCCCTGACCCGTTTTCCCCTCAGCGATGATTTCCCGGTCAGGATTGCCGGCCAGGTTCCCTCCATCGACCATGCGGACTACCCCTTTCTTTCCGCCAGGCACCAGGCGGCCTGGAGCTCTCCGGTCTTCAAGTATTCCCAGCTCACGGTGGCCAGAGCCCTGGAGCGCAGCGGGATTGAAATCACCCCGGACCTTGCCTCCCGGGTGGCGGTGACCTACAGTTCCGCCATCGGCGGCCTGGATGCGGTCCTGAACGCCGACCGAAGGATGCAGAGCGAAAACAAACTGCCCCATCCCTACGCCAACCCCAATGCCTGCATCAACATGATCGGCGGCAAGATCGCCATCCAGGCCGGGGCCAGGGGGCCGATCACCTCCACCATCTCCGCCTGCGCCACCGGCTTGACCTCGATGATCGTCGGCGCCATGTTTCTGGCGCAGAACCGGGCCGAGGTCGCCATCTGCGGGGCGGTTGATTTTGCCCTGGTCGAACCGATCGTGGCCGGTTTTTACACCATGAACGGCGTCTACATCCCCAAGGATGAGCGGGAACATGATTTTCCGGCCGCAGCCAGCCGGCCGTTTTCCGCCAACCGGCGGGGCTTTGTCCTCTCCGAGGGCGCGGGAGCGGTGATCCTCGCCACCCGGGAATTCGCCGAAGCGCACGGCCTGCCGTATCATTGCGAACTTGCCGGCTGGGGCATGACTTCAGATGCCCACCATTTTGTCGCCCCCTATCTGGAAACAGTCAAGCAGTGCATGCTCGACGCCATAGGCGATGCCGCCATCGCTCCCCGGGATATCGATGTGGTCAATGCCCATGCCGCCTCCACCAAGGTCGGCGACCAGGTGGAATGCGATGCCTTGCAGGCGGTTTTTCACCATAATCCGCCGCCGGTCTGCGCCAACAAATCGCTGATCGGCCACGCCATGGGCGCCTCCAGCGTTATCGAGTCCATCTTTGCCCTGCTGGGGATGCGGGACGGGGTTGTGCCGCCCACCATCAATTACACCCCGGATCCCCAGATCGACATCGACTGCGTGGCCGAGGGAAAACGGCTGCTCAACCAGGAATTTGTGTTGAAAAACGCCTTTGGTTTCGGGGGCTGCAACAGTTGTGCAGTGTTCAAGAGAAGCAGTTAAAAAAAAACAGAGGCCGATCCGCCGAACTTCAATTGCCAAAGCGGCCGTATTCTTTGCCTCCCCCTTTGCTAAAGGGGGGATAAAAAGTACTACGTTCATAAACACCCTGAAACACGACCGGCGCAGAGGTCAAACCTTTTCGAGTCCCCCGGCCAAGCCGGGGGTACCTTAAAGAGATTATGAAAGCACCGCTGAACAGAAAGGTCTTTGTCGTCGGCTATGGTGCGGCGACCTCCCTTGGTAATACCTTTGCCGCCACCTGGGAGGCTGCCCTGGCCGGTCGGGCCGGTTTTCGCCGGATCAGCCGCTGTGAGGTCGCCACCCGCAGCAATGTGGTGGGGGAGATCCCGGACTGGGATCCGCCCGGGCTGGAGTATGTGAGCCGGAAAGAGGCCTTGCTCTGGGATGCCGGTTTTGTCTTTCTCACCATGGAGGTGTGCCGGGAGGCCCTGGCCAATGCCGGGCTGGTCATCGACCGGGAGACCGGCCCCAGGACCGGCTGCCTGATCGGTTCGGCCCTCAACGGCACGGATGCCTACCGGATTGCCATGGACAACTATGTCAACCGGGGCCCCCTGAAGGTGAGCCCCTATCTGCTCCCCAATCTCTGCGCCAATCTCCCGGCGGGCAAGGCCGGAATGCTCCTCGGCTTCACCGGCCCGGTCTTCTCCCCCCAGGGCGCCTGCGCTTCCGGCAACCATGCCATTGCCATTGGCTCCAGGATGATCCGGGACGGCGACTGCGACTTTGTCCTGGCCGGAGGCGTGGAGACCTGCCTGGTGCCGGAAATCATCCAGGGCTTTGCCAACATGCTGGCCACCATCAAGGTCGGGCCCAATGATCGCGCCTTTGCCGACCCCACCCAGGCGTCACGGCCGTTCAGTATTGACCGCAAGGGCTTTGTGCTCTCCGAAGGCGGCGGGGTCGTGGTGCTGGCGGCCGAAGAGGCTGTCCGCTCCCTCGGTCTGACCGCCAGGGCCGAGGTGGCCGGGATCGGCTGGAACTCGGATGCCCATCATTTTACCCGGCCCAACCAGGAGACCATTGTCCAAGCCATCCACGGGGCCATTGCGGATGCGGAGCTTGCCCCCGCGGATATCGGGGCGATCAACGCCCACGGCACCTCAACCCCCACCGGGGACAGCACCGAGGTGGAGTGCCTGAGGGCGGTCTTCGGCCCCGACCTCTCAGCGATACCCGTGTCGGCAAACAAGTCCCAGGTCGGCCACAGCCTGGGCGCCTCCGCGGCCATCGAGGCGGCCCTGGCCATCGAGGCCATGGGCCAGGGCATCGTCCTGCCCACGGTCAACCATATCCCGGACCCGGCGTTCGGCGACCTGGACGTGGTCCCCAATCACGCCCGCAACCACCCCCATGAATTCGTGCTCTCCAATTCCTTCGGCTTTGGCGGCACCAACTGCTGTATCGTCTTTCGAGGCATGTGATGCGACCCAAACCCTTTATCCCGGAATTCCTGGACAAGCCCTCCCTGGTCAGGGACACGAACAGCGGCAAGATCTGGCACCGTTGCGAACAGCGCACCCTCTATGCGGACACGGACCGCTCCCAGGTCGTCTACCATGCGAACTACCTGAGATATTTTGAATTCGGCCGCGCCTCGCTCATGCGGGATGCCTCGTACCCCTATAAACAGGTTGAGGAAAGCGGCTACATCTATCCCATTATCAAGACAGAGCTCAACTATTACTCGCCCCTCTTCTATGACGATCTGATGTACATCCACACCCGGCCCGCCACCATCGAGCTGGTCAAGCTCCAGTTTGATTACCTGATCATCAGGGCCGAAACCGGTGAAATCGCCTGCACCGGTTTCACCAAGCATTGCGCCGTGAACAGCAAGGGCGTCCCGGTGGAGATCGATGTCAAAACCATCCGGATCTGGCAGGGATTTCCCGGTTTATGACCAGCGACCGGACTGTTGTTGCCATCTCTGTCCAACCCTGGTTTGCCGATCACTGCTTTAACGGCAAAATCGTGCTGCCGGCGGTGGAGACCATGCTCCTGCTGGCTGCGGAGGTTGCCGCAGTCCATCCGGAGATCGACCTCCGGGTCATGGACCAGGTCCGTTTTGCCAGATTTCTGGAAATTCCGGCGGCAAGCAGCAGGGTGGAGGCGTTGCTGGAATGCCGGAAGCATGAAGACGGCTCGGTGCACGCCAGACTGCTCAGCCGGAGACAGGGCAAGGCCATGGCCCGGCTGCAGGAGCATGGCGAGATCCTCTTTGCCCCGGCCGGAAAAAATGATGTCCCCATGGCGGAGTGTGTTCCTGCCCCCCCGGTTACCTCTGAAATGACGATCACGGCGGAACAGATATACCGGGAGCTGGTGCCCTTTGGCCCAAGCTATCATACCCTGCAGGAGACCTTGCATCTCTCCGGCCAGGTCGCCTGGGGCAAGCTGAAGGCGCCTGCCCGGCCGCACGCCGCCCCGGACAAGGTCCGCAACCTCGTCGGCTCACCCTTTCCGCTGGACGGCGCCTTCCATGCCGCCTGTGTCCTGGGCCAGCGCGCCGCCGACTTTGTCCCCTTTCCCGTGGGCTTTGACCGGCGGATCATCCGCCGCCCCACCCGGCCCGGGGGCAGCTACCGCACCCGGGTGCAACTGCTCTCCCGGACCAATGATGAACTGCTCTTTGACCTGCGGATTTTCGACGACCAGGGGCATATCTTTGAGAGCGTCACCGGAATACGGATGCGCGATGTGAGCGGGGGGACGATCAAACCGCCGGAGTGGCTGCAAGACGGACGGAGGAAATGAGTACATTTTTATCCCCCCTTTAACAAAGGAGGGCGAGGGGGGATTTTCAGACGGGAGTGTGCGATTTGGTCGTTTTTAAATCCCCCTCAATCCCCCTTTGTTAAAGGGGGAGGCAAAAGAGTGCGGGGCCTTGGGCGGCTCACGATTTTGTCGGGGTCTTTGAGGCGCTCCCCCACATTATCTTTCCGCCCAGGCCAGCAGTTTCTCCATGGAGACCCTGGTGAGCCAGCGGAGAAAGATCAGGGAATAGACGGCGCCGCACAGATACATGCCGAGCAGAAAGACCAGATGCGACAGGCCGTAGGTCAGGGGCCCGCCCACGATCACAACCAAGGGCTCGTGCAGCGTGATTGCCAGGAAGCCGAGGGCGGCAACCGCGGGCCAGCCGATGATATAGCTGACCACAATAGCCAGGAGGCCGAGAATGATCCTGAGGCTCGGCTTTTCCTTGAAGGCGGACAGATCGGCCTGCTCCGCCATGGCGGAACGAACAAAAGCGGTGGCCGCGATTTTATGGATACTCTTTCTGATCACCGGGCTTGTCTCGCGGTGGAAAAGGGGGAGGGAGTACGCTGCAGGACTTATGCGTATCATAAGTAAACGATTACCGGCTTTCTTATCAATATAAAACAATAGCAGCGACATGAATCAGCCCGACCCCTGGAAATTTTTTGAGGCAATCTACTGCATTTCCGTTGCTGATCGTATTGATCGGCAAGAACAGGTACGGAAGCAGTTCGCGGCGGTGGGGCTGCTGGAGCGGGTGGAGTTTATCCTGGTCGCCAGGCATCCTGAAAACAGGGAAAAGGGTATCTTTGAATCCCACCTGCTCTGCCTCAATAAAGGGCTTGCGGCCGGGGCGCACCATATCCTGATTTTTGAAGACGATGTCTTCTTCCGCGACTTTGCTCCCCGCACCCTTGCCGAGGCCTGCCTGCACCTGGATGGCCTTGCCCGCTGGGACGGCCTGTTTCTCGGCGGCATCACCAGCGGCAGTCGCAGGACCGGGGTGAAATCCCTGGTCGGCATCCAATACCGCTGTCTGTCCCATGCCTATGCCCTCAATGCCCCCTTTGCCCGGCGGATCGTCCGGGAGGAATGGCGCGGGATCCCCTATGACAGCCTGCTGCGGAAAATCAGTGGCGTTTTTTTTGCCGCCTACCCCATGTGCGCCTTTCAGGGGCTTTCCGAAAGCGACAACCAAACCGTGGCCATCGACAGAATGCGCCGGATGTTGGGAGGACTCCCGTTTATCCAGAAGATGAACGAGAGGTATCAGAACCATAAACCGCTTTTTCTTGCCCTGCCCCTGACGGTTGTTCTGGCGCTGGGTACGTTGGCCTGGACCTTGTGGTAAAAAAATGATCAATTATCGCCTGCTCTTCCTGGTTATTCTCCTGATCATCGGCTGCGCCGTCGTCGGCAAGACGCGCCTTGAGCTGGACACGGACCTGGCCCGTTCCTTGCCGGCCGGCGAGCGGGTTATCGCCGATGCCCTGGAAATCTTCAACCACCATCCCATCCACGATCAGATCGCGGTGGACCTTGCCATCAACCGCGATGATCAGGATACCCTGGTGGAAGGCGGGGTCTTTCTAGAACAGAAGATGCGGGAGAGCGGACTCTTTGCCCAGGTCGGCACCAATGCCCTGGGTGAGCTGATCCCGCGCCTCGCCGTGCATGCGGCCCGGAACCTGCCGCTGCTCTTTTCCCGTGAAGAGCTTGCAGCCATCGTCCCCCAGCTTGAGCCCGAACGAATCAAGGAACGGCTGCGCAAGCTTCATGAGGATCTGGGCAGTCTGGAGGGGGTCGGCCAGGCGGAGTTCATCGGCATGGACCCTCTGGGCCTGAAGGACCTGATCCTGGCGAAGATGGCGCTGCTGGCCCCCTCCCTGAATGCGCAATTTTACAAGGGGCACCTGCTTTCCGGCGACGGCCGCCATCTCCTGGTCACGGCCCGGCCGCTGGCCGCAGGCAGCAACACCGCCTCCGCCCAGTCCATTGCCGATTTTTTTGGACGCACCGCGCCGGAGCTTGCCCAACGCTTTGCCGCCAAAGGAGTGCAGGTCACCCTGAACCCGGTGGGGGCCTACCGGGCGGCCCTGGATAATGAACGGATGATCCGCCATGATGTGCAATTTGCCCTGCTCCTTTCAACCGCGGGCATCGCCCTGCTGCTCTTTCTGTCTTTTTCCCGGCCCCTGCTCGGGCTCATGTCCCTGCTGCCGTCCTTTGCCGGCACGGCCGCGGCCCTTTTGGTCTATTCCCTGTTCCATTCCTCCATCTCGATCATGGTCCTCGGCTTTGGCGGGGCGCTGATCTCCATTACCGTGGATTACGGCATCGCCTATCTGCTTTTTCTGGACCGGCCCCATGAATCCTCGGGCAAAGAGGCCGCCCATGAAGTGCGGGTGGTCGGGATCATGGCCATGGTCACCACTGTTGCCGCCTTTCTGGTTCTCTGCGGCAGCGGTTTTCCGATCTTTACCGAACTGGGCCTCTTCTCCGCCATGGGCGTCCTCTTTTCCTTTCTCTTTGTCCACACCATCTTTCCGAAGATCTTCCCGGTCATGCCTGCCGGCAAAAAGCAGGTCCTCCCCCTGCAACGGTTTGTCAATCTCCTCTATAACACCGGTCGGCCGGGCGCCCTGGCCGCGGTGCTGCTGGCCAGCGGGCTGATTTTTTTCGCGCGGCCGCAGGTGCATGTCAGCCTGAACAGCATGAACACGGTCAGCCGGGCCACCGAGGCGGCCGACGCCCTGTTCACCGAGGTCTGGGGGAAAATCGGGGATCGGATCTTTGTGATGCACAAAGAGGAGACGATCGCCGGGATCCAGCAGGGCAACGATCTCGCCCTGGCCCGGATCGAAAAGGATGTGCGGCAGGATATCCTGAGCGCGGCCTTTGTCCCGTCGATGATCTTTCCGGGCCAGGAACGGGGGGCCCGGAATGTGGCCGCCTGGCGGGAATTCTGGGACAGCCGCCGGGTGGAGCAGGTGAAAACCGCGCTGGCCGGTGCGGGGGAGGAGCTTGGTTTCACCCCCGACGCCTTCGCCCCCTTTCTCTCGCTGCTGGCGCCTGACCTTGCCTTGCATCCCCAGGCCCAGGAGATTCCCCATGATTTTTATGGGCTGCTGGGGATTTCCGAGAACACCCGGGAGTCCGGCCTGATCCAGTTCATTACGGTCGCGCCGGGGAAAAACTACGATGGCCCCGCCTTTCTGGCCCGTTACGGCAAGGAGAGCAAGATCTTTGACTCCACCTTTTTCACCAAGCGGCTGGCCGACCTCCTCTTTTCCACCTTTACCTCCATGCTGGTGATCATCGCCCTCAGCGTGGCCGCCCTCCTCTTTCTGGTCTCCCTCAGCCTGCCCTTGACGGCGCTGACCCTGCTGCCCTCGGGTTTTGCCTATATCTGCACCCTGGGAACCATGAACCTTCTCGGCCGCCCCCTGGATATCCCGGCGCTCATGCTGTTATCCATCGCCATCCTCGGCATGGGGATCGACTATGCCATTTTCTGCGTCCGGGCCCACCAGCGGTACCGGGAGATCTCCCATCCCTCCTATGCCAGGGTGCGCAGCAGCGTCTTTCTCTCCGCCGCCTCCACCATGATCGGCTTCGGGGTGCTCTGTTTCGCCGAGCACAGCCTGTTGCAAAGTATCGGCATCGCCTCGCTGCTCGGCATCGGCTACTCCCTGCTCGGCACTTTTCTCCTGCTGCCCCCGTTGCTGGCTCGCTACTTTGCCGGGAAAGCGGGGCAAGAACCCTGCCTGGCCAGGGATCTTGCCCGGTGCATCCGCCGCCGGTTCCGCACGGTGGAAGCTTTTCCCCGGATGTTCGCGCGCTGCAAGCTGCGCCTTGATCCCCTGTTTCAAGACCTGCCGAGGATGCTGGCCGCAAAAAAAGAGATCAGAACCATTGTCGATATCGGCTGCGGTTACGGAGTTCCTGCCTGCTGGTGCCTGGAGAGCTTCCAGGATGCCCGGATTGCCGCAATCGAGCCTGATCCGGAACGGGTGCGGGTCGCCGCCATTGCCCTGGGAGAACGGGGCAAGGTCACTCAAGGGTGGGCGCCGGAGATGCCGCCCTTGCCGGGTGCTCCGGTTGACGTGGTCTTGCTGCTGGACATGCTCCATTATGTGGACGAGGCGACAGCCGCGGAGGTCTTCCGCCGGAGCTTTCAGCTGCTGGCCGAGGGGGGACTTTTGGTGGCAAGATGCACGATCCGCCCGGCCGGCAAGCCGTCGTGGTCCTGGCGGCTGGAAAAGGCGCGCATCCGGCTCTCGGGCCATAAGGCCTGGTACCGCTCCCCGGAAAAACTGGCCGGGCTCCTTGCCGAGGCCGGCTTTACGGTGCTCGTGCAGGAGATCACCGCCAATCCGGAACTGGCGTGGCTGGTCGGCCAGGCAAAAAAAGAGGCAGCCCATGCCGCGCCGCCCCTCTAAGCCGTCTGCGGCCGAAATAAGCGGAGCGGCGGCCCTGCTGCTTGCCCTTCTGCTCTCCCTGTTCAGCCCGCCCCTGGCCGTCCTGCCCCTGGCGCTTTTTCTTTTCGCCTGTCTGGCCGCCCCCTTTCTTGCCGGGTACGGCTTTTTTCTGCCGGTGATCAGCCGGGGCAGTCCGGAAGGCAAGCAGGTTGCCCTGACCTTTGATGACGGCCCCTGGCCGGCATCCACCCCCATCCTGCTCGATCTTCTTGCCCGCCATAACCTGCAGGCCACCTTTTTTGTGGTGGGCCGGCAGGCAGAAAAACATCCGGAGCTGATCGCGGCGATCCTGGCCCAGGGCCACACCATCGGCAATCATTCCCTGCGGCATGATTCCCTGCTCATGCTGCGAAGGCCCAAGACCCTGCAAGAAGATATTCATGCTACCCAGGAAATCCTGCAAAAATCAGGGATAACCCCTTGTGTCTTCCGTCCCCCGGCCGGGATCACCAACCCCCGGCTGAAACAGGTGCTGGCCTTAGAAAATCTCCTTGCCGTCAACTACAGCTGCCGGGCCATGGATGGCGGCAACCGCAACATCGACAATCTGGCCGAAAAAATCCTTGCGCGGCTGCGGCCGGGGGACATCATCATGCTCCACGACCTCCCGCCGCAGGGGAAGGCCTTGACCTCCATCTGGCAAAAGGAACTGGGCCGCCTTTTTGCCGCCTTACAAGCCAACGGTCAGGTCGTTTCCCTGGAAAAAATCATCCGCCATCCCGTGATGCGAAGCGAATCAGCTGGCTCGCATGGCAGTCACAATCCCATTGGCACGCAGCCGAGCACCGGAACCAGCAACGAAAAAAGGGGTTAGACATGCTGTCTAACCCCTTGATTTCTCGCTTGGTGACCCCTACCGAAATAGTCAACAAATCAGCAACGTTTTACTCTCCAACTCCCGACTCTCCACGAGAAGCGAGATGGTGCTTTTAAGTGTAGCTGATGCAGAGAGGTAAGGTAGGGAATCGGTCATAACTACGCCTTGTCATCCCCCTGGAGATCGAGCAGAAAACGCCACACGGGCATGATGGCGATCTTCCCCGCCTCGACTTCGACAAGCCCCTCCTCGCCACGCGTCACAATGATCCCCGAGGCCAGCTTGAGTTCGGCCATGGCCTCGGCCAGGGCCGCAATCTCTCTTTTTCGGGTCCGCGGGTCGGCCAGGGATTCACACACCTGCACCAGCATCCGGGAACGATCCTCCAACAAGGCGATGAAATCCACCTCCCGGCCGGCGCGGGTTTTCACATAGCAAATATCCGGGGTGATCCGGCGCAAGGCCGTGAACACCAGGTTTTCCAGCAGGTGGCCGGAGTTAACCAGGATGCCCGAGGAGACCGAGGTCACCAGCGCATGGTCGATGCAGTAGACCTTCTTGGGGTTGGCGTTGGCCCTGGCCAGGGAGGCGTCGAAGATGCGCACGGTGAAAAGGAAGTAGGCATCCTCGAACCAGGCCAGATACTCCGAGACCGCCGCCTTGGGCGCCTTGTGGCCCAACGATTTCAGGTACCCCGTGAGACTGTTGACCGTGTAAAGCGAGGCGATGTTGTCCATCAACCGATGGGCCAGATCGGCTATCGCCCTGGGGTGGGAAATGTCGTGGCGTTCGACCAGATCGCGAAACAGCACCGCATTGAAATATTCCTGATGGGTCTTGATCCGCAGGCGACGGTCGAGCCCGGCCACCTCGGGAAATCCGCCCCGCTCCCAGAATTCCTCAAACCCCTTTTGCACCAGCAACCGGACCTTGGCGGAAAATGGCGGGGAGCCTTCAATCCCCTGGTAATCGAGAAATTCCCGAAACGAGAAGGGAAACATCTCCCAGGAAAGCGCCCGCCCCCGCATTTGGGTGGCAATCTCCCTTGAGAGCATGTGCGCCGACGAGCCGGTGATATAGACCTCGCACTTCTCGGTGCGCATCAGGCGTTCCGCAAAGGGTTCCCACCCGGCTACGGCCTGGATTTCGTCGAAAAAACAGTATACCTTTTCGGTATTTTTCTTTTCCGGATAGAGGGAGTAATATGCCTCAAGGATAAGGTCCAGGGTCTCACGCCGCAGGCCGTGCAGGCGGTCGTCAAAAAAATTCAGATAGAGGATGTTCCGGCGCTGAACACCGCTGTGCAACAGGCGTTCCATGATCTGGAACATATAGGTCGATTTCCCGCCGCGCCGCACCCCGATGCAGACCGAGGCCTTGCCCGTCACCGGCGTCAGCCCCAGGCGACGCGGCACCCCGGTGGCCAGCGGTGCTTCCTGGAAGTCCAGGAGTATTTCCTTAATAATCTCGATCATGCTTCACCTGCTTGGTTCGATGCGCTTCTGAACGAACACCTCATGTGGAAATAAATATAGCCATAAATTTGTCTAATTGGAAATTTATTTTTCCACGTTATAAATATTTCGCTCGCGCTTGGGGGACGAGGCGTGGTCATCGTCATCGAGGGAAATATCCCGCCGTTCGATGCCGCGAACAATAACGTGCTGCAATAACCCAAGGATATCTCTGCGTGTTGGGCGTAGTATGGGGAAAAACATAACAGACGGGGCGAGTTAGCCAACTCATCAACAACGTCGACTTTTACGGCACA